>JACPYM010000035.1 GCA_016196035.1 Acidobacteriota bacterium
CAATCAAGGGCCTACCAAAGTGGCGGCCTGTGCCGCTCGCACTCCAAAGACGCTGCGCGTCGAAATCAACCGGTCTGAGGTCTAAACAAAATGCATTGGCTCGATTGGGCAATTGTCGCGGCCTATCTGATTTACATCGTCTATGACGGCTTGCGGCTCACCAAAAAATCGAACGAGGTCGAAGGCTATTTCCTCGCCAACCGCAGCCTGCCGTGGTGGGCGGTCGGTTTATCCGTCATGGCGACACAGCTTTCAGCCATCACGATGGTTGGGACGACGGGGCAGGCTTATGCCGATGGCATGCGTTTCGTGCAGTTCTATTTCGGCTTGCCCTTCGCGATGATCGTTTTGTGCCTGACGGTCGTGCCGTTCTTTTACCGCGCCAGGGTTTACACGGCGTATGAATACCTGGAAAAACGCTTCGACGCGAAGACGCGGGCGCTGGCGAGTTTTTGCTTTCTGGTGCAACGCGCGTTGTCATGCGGCGTCATCATCGCCGCGCCCTCGGTGATTCTGTCGCTGGTGCTGGGCTGGAACGAGCTGACGACGATTTTGGTGATGGGCCTGACGACGACGATTTACACGATGTTCGGCGGCGTCCAGGCGGTGACGTGGACGGATGTGAAACAGATGGTCGTGATCTTCGTTGGCTTGGTCGTCTGTCTTTACATCATCGTCGGCAAGTTCCCGGCGGGCGTTTCGTTGGGCGAAGCCGTCGCGCTGGCCGGGGCGACCGGGCGCTTGAAGATCGTGGATACCAGTTTCAACGTGAAGGAGACTTACACGTTGTGGTCGGGATTGATCGGCGGCTTTTTCCTCGCGCTCTCCTATTTCGGCTGCGACCAAAGCCAGGTGCAGCGCTTCCTGACGGCGAAATCGGTTTCGCAGGGGCGCACCTCACTCTTGATGAGCGCCTTCATCAAAATCCCGATGCAGTTGCTGATTCTGTTCATCGGCGTGATGGTGTTTGTGTTTTATCAGTTCAACGCGCCGCCGCTGATTTTTAAGGCGGATGACCGGGCGAAGGTCGAGCAGCGCGCCGAGTATCAAGAACTGAATGCTGATTACGCCACCGCCTTTACGACACGCAAACAAGCCGCGCTCAGCTTCGCCGAAGCCGCCGAGAACACCCCGCAGCGCGAATTCGCCCGCAACGTTTTTGTCACTGCGAACAAGGACATGACCGAGATTCGCAAACGCACGGCGGATTTCGTCAAACAGACGACGGGCAAACCCTTCAACGACGTCAACTATGTCTTCCCAACCTTCGTGACAACCTATATGCCAGCGGGCGTCATCGGCCTGATCATCGCGGCCATCTTTGCGGCGGCGATGTCTTCCATCTCGGCGGAACTGGCTTCGCTCTCGACCGCGACGGTGATTGATTTTTACCGGCGGCATTTCAAGAAAGAAGCGGCAGACGCGCATTACTTGCTAGTCTCGAAATGGGTCACAGGTTTTTGGGGCCTGTTCGCCTGCATCGTGGCGCTCTACGCCGGACGGCTCGGTTCGCTGATCGAAGTCGTCAACAAATTTGGCTCGTATTTTTACGGCTCGCTGCTCGGCGTTTTCGTCTTGGCGATTGGGACGAAGCGCGCGACCGGGCGGGGGGCGTTCTGGGGCCTGCTGGCGGGCGTCGCGGCGGTTTTCGTGGTGGACAGATTCTGGCCGATCAGTTTCTTGTGGTATAACTTGATTGGTTGCGTGGTGGTGTTTGTGGTTGGGATGTTGTTGAGTTTGACCGACAAAAAGCGAGGTAGCTTATGAGTTCGATGTTGACGGCAATTCAGGAAAAGGTTCGGTTGCTTTCGCCGCAAAGACAGGCCGAGTTGGTAGACTTTGCCGATTTTTTATTGAGCAAAGAACAGGCACAACCGCCCACCAGAGGATTGGCTTTCGATTGGGTAATTGACCCGGCTGAGCCGCCAGAACCGTTAAGCTCGGTTGAGCTGCAACATCAAGCCACCGCCTGGATGGTTGAAATGGCGGAAAAACACCTTGAGAAAAAATGAAGCTGTTACTCGACACCAACGTATTTGCCGAAGTGATGTTTCGTCAGCGCCAAGCAGCCGTGGCGCAAAAGTTGTTGGATGACACCAGTCACGAGCTTTTCATCACTACTTTTGCGCTTTTTTCAATTGGCTTGCTATTGTTCCGGCGCGGTTATGCGACTTATTGGCCGCGCTTTATCAACGATCTGATTGCTTCGGGCCGCGTGCAAGTCGTGTCCCTGGCGCATCAGGAACTGGCAACGCTGCTTCAGGTCGCGCAACAGCTTTCACTCGATTTTGATGATGCTTACCAGTACGTTGCTGCTGAAAACTATGGCTTGACGCTGGTTAGTTTCGATGGCGACTTTGATCACACTCCGCACGGTCGCCAAACGCCGCAAGCAATCCTTCAGCTTCGCTCCCAAGGAAACATCTGAGCCTGGCTGCGCGCGCGCCACATCCGATGAACACAGTGGAACCAAGCCCTAGCTTTAGTCACGAACGCCTGCGGCGGCTGGCGCAAATTGAACGCTGGCATTTTTGGTTTGCCGGGCGGCGCGCGTTGGTGGAAGGCTGGCTGGCCGAATATGTGCCGCCTGCGGGGCAGCGCGTTTACGATGTGGGGTGTGGCACGGGCGCCTTGCTTGAAAGCTTGCAGCGGCGCGATTATTGGGTGGCAGGCTCCGATTTGCGCGCTGAGGGTTTGCAAGCCGTCAAGCAGAATTTGCCAGCGGTGCGTCTGGTGCAAGCCGATGCCACCCAGTTGCCGTGGCAGTCAGAAAGTTTTGACACGGTGTTGTTGCTGGATGTGTTGGAACACGTCAACGACTGCGCAGCCTTGCGTGAGCTTTACCGGATTTTGCAACCCGGCGGGCGGCTCATTCTTACCGTGCCCGCGTTGCCGTGGCTGTGGAGTTACCGCGATGAGGCGGCGGGCCATTTGCGCCGTTATACCCGCCGGCAGTTGCGGGCGGTGCTGAACGAAAGCGGTTTTGAGGTTCGGCAAATCCGCTATTACCAATTTTTGCTGTTGCCGTTGGTGCTGGCGACGCGCTGGTTGGGGCGGCGCCAACCGGTGTGGCGCGAAGTCGAGGATTTGCCCGCGCCTTGGTTGAATTGGGCATTGACCCGGGTAAATCTGTTTGAAGTGCGGTTGGGCCGTTGGCTGGCGTGGCCGTGCGGTTCATCGCTGGCAGCGGTCTGCCAGCGCAGGAAGGCGCACACATAGGGGATGATGGACGAGTTTCAATTCTTGTTGTTTACGATTGATCCGGCCTTGGCGCGGGCCGCCAGCGCCGCCGGGGTTAATGGCATCATCATTGATTGGGAGCACTTTGGTAAAGCCGCGCGCCAATGCGGCGCTGACACGGAAATCAATCATCACACGGTGGATGACCTGCGCCGCGTGCGGGCCAGCACGGACGCGCTGATCGTTTGCCGGCTGAATCGTTACGGCGTCTGGACGGAGGCGGAAGTTGAAGCCGCGCTGGCCGGGGGCGCAGATGAATTGCTGTTGCCGATGGTGCGGCAGGTCGCCGAGGTCGAAGCCGTCCTGGCGCAAGTCGGGGCGCGGGGCCGGGTCGGCATCCTGGTTGAAACTGAAGAGGCCGTGCGTTTGTCCCCGGCCCTGGCGCGCTTGCCGCTGGCGCGGGTTTACCTGGGGCTGAATGATCTGGCGATTGGGCGCGGCGAATCGAACATCTTTACCGCCGTGATTGACGGCACGCTGGAAGCAGTGCGGCGGGCGTTCCGCGTGCCGTTCGGATTCGGCGGTCTGACCTTGCCCGAAGGCGGCAGCCCGATTCCTTGCCGGTTGTTGTTGGGCGAAATGGCACGGCTCAATTGCGGCTTCAGCTTTTTGCGCCGCTCGTTTCACCGCGACATCCGCGGGCGCAACTTACAACTTGAAGTCCCGCGCATGCGCGCCGCCTGGCAACAAGCGACCCGGCGTCCGGCGGCTGTGATCGAACAGGAGCGTCAGGCGCTGGCCAGCGCGATTGTGGCTGCCAGACCGTATTTTGAGCGCCAGTTGGCTGCTCAGGAGGTGCGTTGCGTTGCGGAGTCTTAGCGGCCAGCGCGTGTTGGTGACGGGCGCGACCGGATTCATCGGCGCCAACCTCGTGCGCGCGCTGTTACAGTCCAACGCGGAAATTCACGTCATCGCGCGGGCGGGCGCTGACCGCTGGCGACTAGCTGAAATCGCCGCTCAACTCATCTGGCACGCCGCCGATCTGACCGCGCGTGCGCCGCTGGCGCGGGCTGTCGCCGCCGCCCAGCCCGACTTCATTTTTCATTCCGCCGCATTTGGCGGCCATTCGACGACGGCGGCGCAACGCGCCGCCGCGCTGGGCGACACCGTCGCCGGGACAGCCAATCTGCTCGAAGCGCTGGCGCCGCTGCCATATCGCCGTCTGGTGCATCTAGGCAGTTCGCTGGAATACGGGCCAAAAGCCCAGCCCTTGCGCGAAGACGACCTGTTGACGCCGAATACCTTTCGCGGCGCGACCAAAGCGGCAGCCGCGTTGTTGTGTTTGCAGGCGGCGCGGGCGGAACAAAAGCCCATCGTCGTGCTGCGGCCCTTTTCGGTTTATGGCCCGTGGGAAGCGCACGGGCGTTTGTTGCCGACGTTGATGCTGGCCTTGTTGCGCGGCGGCGAGTTGCCTTTGACCGAAGCGGGCATCTACCGCGATTTCATTTTTGTCGAAGACGTGGTCGAGGCCTGTTTGCGGGCGGCGGCGACGGATGGGGTCGTGGGCGAGATCATCAATGCCGGCTCGGGCGAGCAATACAGCAACGAAGAAGTCGTGGCGCTGGCGCAGGAAGTCGCCGGCATCCGCCTGAAAGTCACGCCCGGCACGTTCCCGCGCCGGCCCTCCGACACGGCGCATTGGGTGGCCGACATCGGCAAAGCGCAACGCTTGTTGGATTGGCAGCCGCGTCACGACCTGCGTGTCGGCCTGACGAAAACCTTCGCCTGGTTTCGCGCGCATCAACAACTTTATCGTGAGCATTAGCCTTTGCTGCGCCTATGGAACCACGCGACAGCCAGTCCGCCAGGCCGCCTGCTCTGAGCGTCGTGCTGCCGGTTTACGGCAACCGCGCAATGCTGCCCGAATTGTATCGGCGTTTGTGCGCGGCGCTCGTGGCGCAGTCCGGTGAATACGAATTGATTTTCGTCAACGATGCCTGCCCGCAAGGTTCGCTCGAAGTTCTGAAGGAACTGGCCGCCGCCGATGCGCGTGTCGCGGTGTTGGCGCTCGCGCGGAATCAGGGGCAGCATTGCGCGTTGCTGACCGGGCTGCGTTACGCGCGCGGCGCGTGTGTTGTGATGCTCGACGCCGATTTGCAAGACCCGCCCGAAACGATTCCGGCCTTGCTCGAAAAACTGGCGGAAGGTTACGGCGCGGTATACGCGGGCCGTTCGGGACGGTATGAATCGGGCGGGCGGTTGTTGATGTCGCGGCTTTTCAAAGGACTGTTGCATGTGCTGGTGGGCTTGCCGGTGAACGCCGGGCTTTTCGTGGCGCTGTCACGGCCAACGATTGAACGCCTGTTGGCCTTTGCTGAACCGCGTCCGTATGTCACAGGCATGATCGCCTGGCTGGGCCGCCCCGTGGCGGTCGTGCCAATTGTGCGCGCCGCCCGGCCTCAGGGCGTATCGGCTTACACCACGTGGATGCGGGTGAAGCTGGGCGTGAATGCGGTCTGGCGCGTCTTGCGCTGGCGTTGCTGGCCGCGCCGCGTTGCAAAATCCACGCTCGCCACACCACTCATCGCTTGTATCGGCGCGCGCTTTACCCCCGCAGGGCTTTTGCAAAGTCGCCAGCGCTCGAACGGTTTAACTGACTCCTGATTCCTGACTCCTGATTCCTGCTAAACTGAAAATACTGGCTGATTTTCAATTTAGCAGGAATCAGGAGTCAGGAATCGGGAGTCAGTCAAAGGTCTTTGGCGGATGTTTTGAGGACTTTGCAAAAGCCATGTTTACTCCCGCCAAACGATTGACAAAGGATTGAACCATGAGCACTACCCGCCCCGAATTCGAGGCGCACAATCAATATCAGCGGCAGTATTTTGACAACACCTTGAAACGGACGATGGTGCCGCGCGCCACGCCCTATGTGCAGCGGCAGGTCAACGAAGCCATGCGCAGCGGGCATTGGACGCCCACCGACCGCGTCCTGGAAGTTGGTTGCGGGATGGGACGCTATACGCTGCCGCTGGCCGAACGCGGTGTGCGCGTCGAGGGGCTGGATTTATCGCCCGTCCTGCTCGAACGGTTGCGGGAATTCAATGCGGGCCGTTTTGACATCCCGCTGTATGCCGCTGATCTGAGCGCGCCGCCCGCACAGTTGCTGGGGCAGTACGATCTTGTGCTGGGCTTTTTCATGCTGCATCACCTGCATTCGCTCGATGAATGTTTCGCCGGGCTGGCGCGCTTGCTCAAACCGGGCGGGCGCGTCGTCTTTCTGGAACCCAATCCCTTCAATCCGCTCTATTACGCCCAGATTTTGCTGACGCCGCGCATGACCTGGCGGGCCGAACGCGGCATGTTGCAGATGCGGCGCACAACGCTGGCGCAAACGCTGGCGCGGCATGGCTTCATCAATTTTACCTTGCGGCGCTTTGGCTTCTTTCCGCCGCTGCTGGCCAATCAAGGCTGGGGCGCGCCCGTCGAGCGCGTCTTAGAGCGCGTGCCCTTGTGGCGCGGCCTGTTGCCGTTTCAAATCTTCAGCGGAGAATTGCCGTGAACTGGCGCGCGGCAGTGGGGCTGTTGCTGTTTATCGGCGTCGGGCTTTGGTTCAGCATTACAGCCGACGGTGTAGGGAATGACGAAGCCTGGTCGTTGCAGGTCGTCTGGCGCATGCAAACGGGCGAAACGCTTTACCGCGACATTTTTTGCGGCGTCTTGCCGCTGGCGTTTTACCTGACGCTGGCGCTGACGAAGTTGCTGGGCGCCGAGATCCTGGTCATCAAGCTGAGCGTGGTGTTGTGTCAGGCGCTGGCGGTGTGGACGGCCGCGCGCGTGATGCAGCAATTGACCGGCACATCACGCTATCAGGGCTTCCTGACGGGCGCGCTTTTGCTTTACGCCACGCCGCGCGCCACCGCGTTGTATCAGCCGCTGGCGACGCTGTTTTTGCTGCTTTGCTATCACGCGGTGTTGGCCCACCAGCAAGCTGAATCGGAAACGCGGCAGGCTCGGCGTTGGCTGCTGGCGGCGGGTGTTTGGGCCGGTTGCTGTGTGGCCACGAAACAAAACGTGGGCGGTTATGCGTTGGCCGCCTTGTGGCTGGCGCTGGCATGCAAACATTGGCGGGGGGCGGACGCCGTTCCCGCTGCGCGCGCGTGGGGCGCGTTTGGGCGCGAGGCGCTCAGCGTCACGCTGGCTGCCGGGTTGACCGTCGGCTTGATTTTGTTGCCGGTGTGGTGGCGCGGCGGGTTGCCGGAGTTGTTTGATTACGCGGTTGCCAACAAGCAGACGTATCTGAAACTAGGCGGCATTTCCTATTTCGCGGGGCTGCGCGAACTCGGTCAGATGCTGGTTGCGCCGTTGTCTTGTTGCGCGTTGTTGCGCGTCTATGTTGATCTGATTTATTTGCTGCCGCCGCTGACACTGGGCGGGCTGGCGCTGCTTTGGCGGCGGCGGCTGGCAGTGGCGGAGCGGCAAGCCCTGGCCGTTGTAAGCTGTTTTCTGGGTGCCGCGTTGCTCACGCTTTACCCGCGCGCCGATCACCTGCACCTCGATTATATTGCGCCGGTTTTGCTGATTGGCGTGTTGGCGGGCTGGCAGCAATTGTGCGTGCAATGGCGCACGCCCTGGGCGGCGTATGTTGAACGCGCGGCGGTGTTGTCGCTGGTGTTTGGCTTGGCGCTCTTTTTGGCGAGTTCGCTAAGAAATCTGCGCTCTGCCCAAACCGCCTGGGTAAATCTGCCGCATTACCGCTATAAGTTATTGCGCGCGGACGAACTGCTCTTAAAACAAACACAGGCTGAGCGGTTGCGCGCGCGCGCGGCGAGTGAACCCGTCTTGTTGTTGTCGGGTGCGGCGGGATTTTACTATCTTGTGACCGGACTGCCCAACCCCACGCCCTTTGATTATCCGCTGGCGACGGCCTTGGGCAGGCACGGCGAAACCGACATCATTGCGGCACTGGCGCAAAAACGCATCCGCGCGGTTTGTCTGGAACGGCGCGGCGACCAGTTGGCGCCGGCACGGCTGGAACATTACGTCATCGAAAATTTACAACGTGAAGAAGACCTGGGTGAATGCACGCTGTATCGCGTGCGCCCCTAACAAGCTGGAAGGCAAAGCTGGAAGGCAAGAAGGATTAAACATGTATAAGCGCTTCGGAATTTGGTTGTCATTGTTTCTGGTTGCAGCACTCACGTGGGCGGCGGTGTCTTCCGCCGACACACGCCCCGCGCCCGAAGACCGCGGCGCAACCGGTCTGGCCTTGCTCTTGCGCCGTTTGCAAACCATCGCCAGCGTCTTGCACACCGCCGCGCATCCCGATGACGAAAGCACCGAGATGATGGCCTATTGCGCCCGCAAAGAAGGCGCGCGCACGGCCTATCTCTCGCTCAATCGCGGCGACGGCGGACAGAATGGCATCGGGCCTGAACTGTGGGACATGCTGGGCGTGTTGCGCACCGAAGAGTTGCTGGCCTCGCGCAAGATTGACGGGGCGGAGCAGTACTTCACGCGCGCCTTTGATTTCGGCTTCACGCGTTCGCCCGAAGAGACGCTGCAAAAGTGGAATCGCGAAGAAATCCTCGGCGATATGGTGCGCGTGATTCGGCGCATGCGCCCGCTGGTGGTCGTCAACGGTTGGAGCGGCACCGCGCAAGACGGCCACGGCCAACACCAGGTCGCGGGCCTGCTCACGCCCGAAGCGATCAAAGCAGCGGCTGATCCGGCGCGCTTTCCCGAACAAGTCAAACAAGGCTTGCAACCGTGGCCGGTGCTGAAATTTTATGCGCGCCGGTTTGGCGGCGGACAGCAAGGGCCACAAGCCCAGTTTGACGTCGGCGCTTACGACCCGGTCATCGGGCGTTCGTACATGGAAATCGCCGCCGACGGGCGCAGCCGCCATCGCTCGCAGGATTTCGGTCAGGTGCAACCGCGCGGTTCTTTTGTGCGCAGCTTCCCGCGCCTGGCTTCGCCCTTGGGCATCAACATCGAGACTCCGGCAGTCGAAGCTTCGCTTTTTGACGGACTGGACGTGACGCTGACCGGCGTCGCCAGGTTCGCGGGCAAAGACGGCGAACGCCTTTTGCCCGCGCTCACCAAAATCAAAGCACACGCCGCCCAGGCGCTCGGCGAATTCCGCCTCGAACATCCGGATTTGATCGCCCCGCATCTGGCCGCTGGGTTGCGCGAAGTGCGCGCCCTGCGGGCGTCACTGCACGGGCTTGACCCCGTCGCCCAAGCCAATGTTGAAGAAATGCTGGCGCGCAAAGAACACGAGTTCAACGACGCGCTGGCCCGCGCACACGGCGTCGTCGTGGACGCGCTCAGCAACACCGAAATCGCCGCGCCTGGTGAAGCAGTCGAGATCAGCGCCAACGTTTATCTAGGCGCGACGGGCAAAGCCGCCAAGACCACCGCCCAATTCAAATTGCTCGCGCCCACCACCTGGCAAATCGCCAGCGCCGGCCCCGAAGTCGAGGCCCCCAGTTCGGTGCCCGCCTTCTTCCGCAACCGCGAAACAGCCGATGCCAGCGCCCGCTTTCGCGCGACCGTGCCCGCCAACGAAACGCCTTCGCAACCGTACTGGCTCGTCCAGCCGCGCACCAAAGATCAATACGACTGGCCCGCCATCGGCGCCGATTTCCCCTTCACGCAACCTTTCGCGCCGCCGCTCTTGCGCGCGCAAGTCACGCTCGAACTCAGCGGCGAACGCGTCGTGCTGACGCAACCCGTCGAATATCGCTACTCCGACAAAACCTTCGGCGAGTTCCGCCACGAATTGAAAGTCGCGCCCGCGCTCACGCTTAACGTCAGTCCGGCGCTCTTGATCGTGCCTTCGGGCGCGCCCAATCGCACCCGCGAAATCACCGTCGAGATCACGCACAATGCCCGCCGCGCGACCAACGGCACGCTCAAACTCGAAGCCCCCGCTGGCTGGAAAGTCGAAAGCGCCGCCGCGCCGCTCGCCTTCACCAAACAAGGCGAAAAGACCTCGCGCACCTTCAAAGTCACCCCGCCCCCCGGCGCAAACGGCAACGTTGAACTTAAAGCCGTCGCCACGGCGGACGGCGTTGCTTACGCGAACGGCTACACCAAGATCGAATACACGCATATCGAACCGCGCTATGTCTACAAACCCGCGACGGCGAAGCTCGAACTCTTTGACGTGAACGTCGCGGCCAATTTGAACGTCGGTTATGTGATGGGCAGCGGCGACGACGGCCCCGAAGTGCTGCGCCAACTCGGCGTCAACGTGCACCTCATCGGCCCGGCGGAACTCGCCGCCAGCGACCTCTCCGGCTACGACACCATCGTGCTCGGCATCCGTGTCTATGAAGTCAACGACGCCGTGATGGCGAATAACAAACGACTGCTTGATTACGTCAGCAATGGCGGCACGCTGATCGTGCAATACAACAAGAACGAGATTGTGCAAGGCAACTTCCTGCCCTACCCGGCGAAGATGGGCAATGGCGCGCGCGTCACGGACGAAACCGCGCCCATCACTGTGCAACAACCGGAACATCCGCTGTTCAACGCTCCGAACAAGATCACCGCCGCAGACTGGCAAGGCTGGGTGCAAGAACGCGGTTTGTATTTTATGACCGAATTCGACGCGCACTATACGTCGCTGCTGGCCGCGCCGGACGACACCGGCAAAGTGCTCAATGGTGGAGAGCTGATCGCTCAGTACGGCAAGGGCACATACATCTTTACCGGTTACGCCTGGTTCCGCCAATTTCCCGCCGGCGTGCCAGGCGCGTATCGGTTGTTTGCGAATTTGGTGAGTTTGCCGAAAGCGTCTGCGCTGAAAAAGTAGCTGTTTCCCGCTTGCGGGCTTGACGAAACAACGCAGCGCTTGCTGAAGTTATAGACCTCAAGAAAATGTAAACACGAAGAAACGAAGCGAACGAAGTGAAGACAAGGGAAGGTAAAGAAGGGCAAGGCGGTACTGTTGACACTGCTTGGTCTTTCTTTGTTCGCTTCGTTTCTTCGTGGTGAAGTTTCTTTTGCTTGAATCCTAGGTCGGATTCAATTGCGTGTACGGTAAGGGTGCGTAACTCTGGGACAGTACCGCGCGCGTGAGCAAGCGGGGCCTGCGTCGCTACTCCAGTGCGCCAAACTTGACGCGCCGCTTGCTCACGCGCGCGGTACTGTCCCGTTGCGCGGCTTTTGCCCTACCCCGAAGTGAAAACCGATCTATTGCTACGAACGTGAGTGCGAAAGGCGCGCCTTCGCTTCATTCTGCTTGCCCTTTGACTGCGCTCAGATTGATCGAATCTCGAACCAGGACGACCCTTATGAAACAACGTACCTTGATCGTGATGTTTGTTGCTCTGTGTTTATTGAGCAACGTTTCGGCTCAGCAAAAGTATGACCTGCTCTTAAAAGGCGGCCACGTCATTGACCCTAAAAACAAGCTCAGCGCCGTTCGTGATGTTGCGATTGCGAACGGGAAAGTCGCCGCCGTCGCGGCCAACATCAATCCGGCTGAGGCGTTCAAAGTCGTGGACGTTGCGGGCTATTACGTTACGCCGGGACTGATTGATATTCACGTTCACGTCTTTGCCGGGATGGGCGAACGCGCTTCTTACGCGGGTGATAACAGCCTTTATCCCGACGGCTTCACCTTTCGCGTGGGCGTCACTACCGTGGCCGACGCGGGCTGTGCGGGCTGGCGCAATTTCGAGGACTTCAAACAGCGCATCATTGACCGTTCCAAAACGCGCGTGCTGGCTTTTCTTAACATCGTCGGTAATGGCATGCGCGGCGGAAAGTGGGAGCAGGATTTGAACGATATGGAAGCCCAGCCAACAGCAGAGATGGCGCTGCGTTATCCGGGCTTGATCGTCGGCGTCAAGACGGCGCATTACGCTGGCCCCGAATGGGCACCGGTCGAACGCGCCGTCGAAGCGGGCACGAAGGCGAATATCCCGGTGATGGTGGACTTCGGCATCAATCATCCCGACACGCGCCCCTTGAGCGAACTCGTCACCAAGAAGCTGCGGCCCGGCGACATTTACACGCATGTTTTTTCGGGCTTGCGTAACGAACAACTCGAAAACGGCAAACTCAATCCCGCGCTCTGGGAAGCCCGCAAGCGCGGCGTGATCTTTGACGTAGGCCACGGCGGCGGCAGCTTCCTCTGGCGCCTTGCCGTCCCCGCGTTGAAAGAAGGCTTCGTGCCCGATTCGATTTCTACCGACATACACATTGGGAGCATGAATGCCGGGATGAAAGACATGCTCAATGTGATGGACAAGTTTCTGGCAATGGGGATGTCGGTGGACGATGTGATTTCGCGCTCGACGTGGAACCCCGCGCGCGAAATCAAACGCGAAGACTTGGGCAATCTCTCCACTGGCGCGGTCGCAGACATTGCCGTGTTCAGTCTCGAAAAAGGCAAGTTCGGCTTTACCGATATGAACGGCGCACGGATGAAAGGCACGCAAAAGCTGACCTGCGAGTTGACGCTGCGCGACGGCAAAGTGGTTTACGATCTGAATGGAATCACACGGCCGGATTGGACTACGTTGCCGCCCAATTATCCGCGCGTAGGCGATGCCCGTTGGGATGCGGTGACGCCCGCCCCTCGTAGACCACAGTAACGAGCCTGGCAATCATTTCAGGTAGTGCTAAAAATGTAGGGCCGAATTTGCAGTCGCGTTAGCGACGACCTGAATTTAGCCCGGCGTTTTCAACGCCGGGAAGACGACGAAAATGCTTTGCGTCGCGTCAGCGACGCCTGAATTCAGGCGTCGCTGACGCGACGCAAAGATCACGCACCGGTTTTCCGTGGGTTGAAAACCTTGTCATTACCCAAATCTTTCGCGTTTAGCGATTCGGGCTTTTGGCCCTGAAAGGGCTGTGGATATTAGCCAGTGGTGAAGCGCTGCGCGGAACCACCGGAAAAGATGCCACCATTTTCGCGCCCTGAAGGGGCGCTGGGACCGAAGCTGATTTACGAATAAATCAGAGTCCGGCGTCCCAGCCGGGACGCAACCCCAAAAACGACGCGGTTCCGGTGGTTTCACCACCGGCTAATGTCCGTCGCGCCTTCAGCGCGCAACTGAAAAGATTTGGGTAATGACAAGGGTTGAAAACCCACGGCTAAATTCAACCGCCGCTAAGCGGCAAAATCATTGCGACTTTACCTTTTATTACTACCAAGGGTTTTCGGTCGTAATTACGCATAGGAGGGACTTCATTTATGAGTTCATCGAAAAAGGCATGGGAGTGGTTTGGTAGCGGCCTTAGTCGGCGCGACCTGTTTCGCCGAGGCGGATTGTTGGCGGGTTTCGCAGGTCTCTGGCCCAACGCTGCCAATGCCAACCCTGCCTCCACCGAAGCAATGCAAGCAGGGCAGAAGATTTATCAAGCGCTGGGTATCCACCCGCTCATCAATTGCCGCGGCACGTTCACCATCATTGGGGGCTCACTTGAGCTGCCAGAGGTAAGAGCCGCGAAAGAAGCCGCTGCCATGCACTACGTCCACTTGGATGAGTTGATGGACGTGGTTGGTCAACGACTGGCTGAATTGACCCAAGCGGAATATGGCCTCGTCACTTCAGGCTGTGCGGCGGCCCTGGCGCACGCCACGGCGGCCTGCGTTGCCGGAGCCAATCCCGACAAACACGTGCGCATTCCCAATCTCAGCGGCTTTGCCAAAGACGAAGTGATCATGCCCAAGCACTCGCGCAACGTTTATGACGCGGCGGTGCGCTCCGTCGGCATCCGCGTGATCGAAGCCAACACGCCCGAAGAATTTGAAGCGGCACTCGGGCCCCGCACGGCGATGGTGTATGTGCTGGCTGGGCCGCGCGCCGAAACCGGCCCGATGGCGCTGGAAGTCCTGACCGGCCTTGCGAATAAGAAAAACGTGCCCGTGCTGGTAGACGCAGCGGCTGAAATCCTGACCATTCCCAACGTACACCTGCAAAAAGGCGCGTCCCTGGTCGGTTACAGCGGCGGCAAATGCCTGCGCGGCCCGCAATGCGCTGGAATCTTGCTGGGACGCAAAGACTTGGTCAAGGCCGCCTGGGTTCACAGCGCCCCGCATCACGGTTTTGGCCGCAGCATGAAAATCGGCAAGGAAGAAATCATGGGCATGCTCGCCGCCGTCGAGATGTGGGTGAAGCGCGACCACCAAGCCGAATGGAACCAATGGCTCGCCTGGATGGAACACATCGCCAAGCGCGTTTCCGCCGTCGCGGGCGTTACGGCTACGGTACAGGCAGATAATCGCCCACTTTCCAACCGCAGCCCCGGCCTAAGCATTCGCTGGGACAGCGCCAAGCTGGGTATCACCGGCGCAGACCTGACCAAGCTTCTTTTTACCACCGAACCGCGCATCACAGTCGCTGGCGGCGGCAGGGGAGCAAATGCGAGTGCCACCGAAACCGGCATCTCGATAACGGCTTACATGATGTCGCCCGGTGATGAAAAAGTCGTAGCCGACCGGCTGCACACGCTGCTTTCCAATCCGCCGCGCACTGCGCCCCAACCACCTCCGAAACCGCCCGTGACCGATCTGAGCGGCCAATGGGATGTGCAAATTGACTTCATCGGCAGCAACTCCGAACACATCCTCCATATCAGGCAGCAGGGCAGTCAGATCACAGGCTCGCATCAGGGCGATTACGTCTCCCGCGAGCTTTACGGCACAATCGAAGGCGATGCCGTCCGGCTCGCAAGCTCCTATACCGAAGAGCACGGAGATAATCTTTCCTACACGTTTACTGGCACGGTGAATGGCGATGCGCTTTCTGGCGCGCTCGATCTGGGCGAGTATCTGACGGCGAAGTGGACGGCCAAGCGGCATGGCTTTCGCCGGGCAGGTCGGTAGCATTTGGTGGATTGGGTCGGCAAATAGCACGAGCCTCAATTTTATCTTTGCGCGGTGAAGACTCTTTTGGCATTTGAATCCTCAGCCAGACGCAGACGCATTGCCTCTTTGGGTGAATTCAACCTAGTACTCCATCAAGCTGTAAGTGATGGATGCTGAGAGCGCATCCGGGATGTAGGGCGGGATTAAATCCCGCCCTACATCCCTCATTTTCAGCTTGATGGAGTACTAGACTGCGCCCGTCTTTCAGCAGTACCCAAGCGCGTTTGCCCCGTCGCTTTTGTTTCAACCATATTCGCAGGATGGTTATTTTCTATGACTACAAAACGCTTTCGCATTGCCTTCTCGTTTGCCGGAGAAAAACGGGCTTACGTAGCGCAAGTCCTTGCTCGCAGCCAAGTTTGGCAAAGACAAAATCCTCTACGACAAATATCACGAAGCCGAGTTTGCGCGGTATGACCTCGGCATTTACCTGCCCAAGCTTTACCGCGAGCAGGCCGATTTGGTCGTAGCCGTCATTTGCCCGAGCTACGATCAAAAGCAATGGACGGGTTGGGAATGGATGGCGATCTATGCGCAACTCACCAAACGCGAAGGCCAAAACATCATGCTCACGAGGTTTGATTACGCGCAGGTTGAAGGACTGTTTGACGCGGCAGCCTTTGTCGAACTCGATGAAAAATCGCCTGAACAAACCGCCAAGCTCATTCTCGAACGCCTCGCGCTGAACGAAAACAAACCGAAAGATCATTACACTAAACCTGCCGCTGAGCCGTCCGTACTCAAAACGGCTGTGCCGAATAATCTGCCGCGCTTGCAATCGTTCTTTGGCCGCACCGAAGAATTGAAACAGATTGCCGAAGCGCTTGACCCTGAGGCGCGCACGTGGGGCGTGTTGATTGATGGGCCGGGCGGGATGGGGAAGACTTCGCTGGCGGTACGCGCGGCGTATGAATGCACGCTTGAGCAGTTTCAACGCATCATCTTTTTGTCGGTAAAAGACCGCGAGATGGAAGACGACGGCGAGCGCAAGCTGGTGGGGTTCATCCTGCCGGGCTTTTTAGAAATGCTCAACGAACTCGCCCGCGAATTGGGCAAGCCCGAAATCAACAAGTCACCCGAAGATCAGCGTGTCAAGTTGTTGCTCGAAGCGTTGCGTCCGGTGCAGGCGTTGCTGATTCTCGACAATCTCGAATCGCTGACCAAAGACGATCGCGACCAGCTTTTCACCTTCGTCAAACGCCTGCCGCAAGGTTGCAAGGCGATTTTGACCAGCCGCCGCCGCATCGGTTCTGGCTCTGAATTGCTGATTCTCGAACAACTCGACGAAGCCGCCGCGCTTGCCACGCTCGACGATCTGGCGCGACACAACAAGTTGCTGGCGAAAACCAGCGAAGCCGAACGCCGCGCGTTGTACCAGCAAACCGGCGGCAAGCCGTTGCTGTTACGTTGGGTCGCCGGTCAACTCGGACGCGGAAGCTGTCGCACGCTGGCCGACGCGCTGACGTTTTTGCGCAATTGTCCGCCCGACAATGATCCACTCGAATTCACCTTCGGCGACCTGGCGCGCGACTTTACCGATGACGAAACCAAAGTGCTGTGCGCGCTCAGCTATTTCAGCCTGCCCGCTGAAGTTGAACATCTGGCCGAGTTGGCGGAACTGGAAAAAGCCGCCGCCGAGGTCGCGTTGCGCGCACTCGCCAATCGCTCGCTGGTGAATCCCGATCAGGAAGAAACGAATTTTGTGCTGGTGCCGATGGTGGCTGACTTCCTGCGGCGCGCGCAGCCTGAAGCCGTAGCGGAAACTGGCAACCGACTGGAAAAGCGCGCCTACGCCTTGATCGTAGAAAATGGCGGCCACGAAAATTACGACCTCTTTCCGGTGCTTGACGCTGTGTGGCCTACGGTCTTGCCTGCCTTACCGCTCTTTATCGCAGGCCCGAATCAGCAACTCCAAACTATGTGCGATGCGCTATCCAATTTTCTCAATTTTACGGGCCGCTGGGATGAATGGCTTTCCATAAGCCAACAAGCAGAATCCAAAGCCTTAGTGGCGAACGATTACGACAACGCAGGTCGGCGGGCCTATCAAGCAGGTGCTGTTCATTCCCTACGTCGGCAGGCAGACGCCTTGCTGGCTTGTGCTGACCGCGCAGCGGCGCACTGGCAAACCGCTCATGCTCGTGCCCGCGAGCGTGCTATCGCCATTCGCTTGCGTGGTTACGGTTACCAGTTGAAGAAGGAATACTCCGCCGCCACCACCGCTTTCAGGGAAGCATTTATGCTTGATCGTAGCCTGTCCGCCGAAAGCGAGGATGTAGCCAACGACCTGAACGACCTCGCAGACACTGAACGACTCTCCGGCGATTTTACGGCGGCAGAGCGAGATTACTGTGAGGCGGTACGCATTGCCCGCGTTATCGGTGATGCCGAGGGGGAAGCCGTCTATCTAGGCAATTTGGCTGAATTAGTTCTAGTACTCCATCAAGCTGTAAGTGATGGATGCTGAGAGCGCATCCGGGATGTAGGGCGGGATTAAATCCCGCCCTACATCCCTCATTTTCAGCTTGATGGAGTACTAGGCCAGAAAGACTGGCCGCGAGCAGAGACGCTGGCGCGCGAAGCACTATCCTTGTCCGAAAAAGTAGGTCGTAAGGAATTGATTGCTCATGACTGTAGTCGTCTTGCAGAGGCATTAATGCAGCAGGGACAGTCCGCCGAAGCTTTGCCCTATGCCCAACGTGCGGTGGAAATCTTCACCCGGCTCGGTGTCGCCCCAGACATCGAAAAAGCCCGTGCGACGCTGGACGAGTGCAAGGGCTGAAGCCTTCGTTGGCGGGGCGCGCTGGATAGGAAAAGGTGTGCGGCCCGCGTCTTTCACACGATTGGAGCTTGCTCCGATGGATCGTTAATGGCGTTGGCCTGGGCGCGTAGGCATCCTTGCCTGTCATAAGTAAATGCCGCGCAGCTTCCAAATCAGCACCTTCGCCAATGTAAGTAATCGAGATAAGGAGCGCTGTGCGACTTCTTTTCCAGCAGGCAAGGATGCCTGCGCTCCCAGGGGCAGCCGAAGGGGTTCTGGGTGCGCGAAACCGCAAATTGACAGCAGGAAAAATCTTAGATCGGGTTGCACTTCGGTGTACGGGAAAACCGTGCAGCGGGGCAGTACCGCGCGCGTGAGCAAGCGGAGCTTTGGCGGTTCAGCCGAGCAGGCAAGGTTGACGCGCCGCTTGCTCACGCGCGCGGTACTGTCCCATTACCCCTTGGGTCGCCAGAACGGGTCGCCGCCCGGCAGGTATTGAATCGGCACTTCGGGCACAAAGGTCTTCAGCCACTTGGCGCACTCTTCCATCCCGCGTTCTTCCGAAGGGACGTGGCCGAGGATGATGAAGCCTTTCTTTTTACCGGCGGTCAGCACGTCGCGGGCGTATTCGATCCCTTCCCATTCGCGGGTTTCCCCGATGACGAGGACGTCTACGGCGGGGTTGTCGAGGGCGGCTTTGATGCCGGGGAAGTTGTTGAAGCCGGGCGAGAGGGCTACGCGGCGGACGAGGAGTTGCGGGTCGCCGATGACGCGCAGCGCGCCTGCTTTGAGGCTGGTTTGCATGCTTTGCGCAAGCTGGGTGAGCGTCGTCGCAGGCAGCGTGAACTGGCGCCGCTGGTCAGGGGAAAGATACTTTTCCCAGCCCAGCGCGGCGGCCATACCGGTGAAGACGCCATCGGGTTGGCGTGCGTGCCAGTGATCGTGGAAGCGCCAAACGACGAGGCCGTTCTTTTCGATAAAGTTGCGCTTGGTTTCGTAAATCTCGCCGCTCAAGGTCGCCGTTTCGTCGTTGTGGTTATAAAACGTCGGTTCGTGGACGATGAGCAGGTTCAGCCCGGCGGCGTGGGAGCGCTGGCATACGTCAAGCGTGGCGCTGAACGAAGTCGCGATGCCTTTGACGGCGTTGTCGGGGTTGCCGATTTTGAAGGTGTCTACGGTATCTTTGCGCCACTCAACGCCGACCTGTTTTTGGATGCGTTCGATGACTTGGCGCGCGGTGAGGGCGGTGCAGGCCGACGCGCGGTTGACGGCGTAAAGTCCGGCTCCGGCGGCGGCGAGAAAGTGGCGGCGTGAATAGGGCGTGTGCAGTGCGTTCATGGATGTCCTTTCGTGCTCGTTGGAAAGTTGGTGAATGTTGTGGGGAAAGTATCGGCGGTGTGGTGCGTTTGGTAAAGGTGGTCTTGTTGTTGTCCGACAAGCTGCCAGCTTGTCGCTGTCTTGGCTGGCGAACAATGGGTGCCACTGCCAAGCGTTCGACAAGCTGGCAGCTTGTCGGACAGTCGCAGGCAGTTGCAGGAAAACATTTGTGCTAGACTTCGCGCCGCATGCCGACACTCACAGACGCTCAAACCGCGCTTGAACGCTACTTCAATTTCAGCCGCTTCCGCGAAGGGCAGGCCGAGGTGATTCGCGCCTTGTTTGATGGGGTCGACACCATCGCCGTGATGCCGACGGGCGGGGGGAAATCGCTCTGCTATCAATTGCCCGCCTTGTTGTTGCCGGGGACGACCATCGTGATTTCGCCGCTGATTGCCTTGATGAAAGATCAAGTGGATGCGCTCACCGCGCGTGAGATTGCGGCGACTTTCATCAACAGTTCGGTTTCGGTCGAAGAGCAACGCGCGCGCGTGCGGGCGATGCAGCAGGGCAAGTACAAGCTGGTTTACATCGCGCCGGAACGCTTCCGCAACGAACGCTTTGTCGAGGCCTTGCGCGGCGTCGAGGTGTCGCTGTTTGCGGTGGATGAGGCGCATTGCATTTCGCAATGGGGGCACGATTTCCGGCCCGATTACCGGCGGCTAAAAGAGGCCGTTGAGAAGATGACCCAAGCTGGCGAAAGGCCACAGGTCATCGCGTTGACGGCGACCGCTACGCCAGCGGTGCGCGAGGACATCGCCAAACAACTTGAATTGAAAAATCCTGCCAGCTTTGTCGCCGGGTTTGACCGGCACAACCTGACGCTGCGTGTGATCGGGTGCAAGAACGAGCACGAGCGCTTGAACCGTGCCGCGCAGATTGCCGAACACGCAACCGGGCCAGGCATCATTTACGCCGCGACGCGCAAGGTGGTCGAAGAGGTCGCGGGCAAGTTGCAGGCGCGCGGGGTCAAGGTCATGGCCTATCACGCGGGCCTCGGCGATCAGACGCGGGCGCGCATTCAGGAACGTTTCATGGGCGATGAACTCAAGGCCATCGTGGCGACCAATGCGTTTGGGATGGGCATTGATAAAAGCGACCTGCGCTTTGTGACGCATTACAACGTGCCGGGTTCGATTGAGGCGTATTACCAGGAAGTCGGGCGCGCGGGTCGCGATGGCTTGCCGTCGGTGTGCACCTTGCTGTTCAACTACGTTGATAAGCGCGTGCACGAATTCTTTCTCGAAGGCAGCCATCCGGGGCGCGACATCATTGAAACGGTTTACAGTTGTCTCTTGGCGACGGGCTTGGAAACAGTGCGGCTGTCGGTCAAAGAACTGAGCGGACGCACGGGCATCAAAAACGAGATCGCCATCAATTCGGCGTTGGTGGCGTTGGAAAAAGCCGGGCATTTGGAACGTGTGAGCGGGATGGACGAGTCGCAATGGCGCGGCGCGCGGTTGGTGGATCGCGTTGGCGTGACCGAACTCCAAGTGGATTGGGGCGAGATGAAACGGCGCGAAGAACTGGATCGGCGTAAGCTGCGCGAGATGCTCGCTTATGCCTATCACGAAGAGTGTCTGCGCAAATACATCTTGAAATACTTTGGCGACCGCAAAGAGGTAACGGGTTGCCGCTGTTCCAATTGTCATCCTGGCCTGTTCGTGCCGAAGATCGAGCCGGGCGAATTGCAGGTGCAGTCCGCGCCAAATGACGCGGCGGTTATCGCCGAACCATCCGTCCCGCGCGCGTTGAGCCAAGTCGAGCATCTGGCCGTGCGCAAGATTCTGAGTTGCATTGCGCGGCTTGATGGCAAATACGGCAAAGGGACGGTCGCGGGCGTGCTGCGCGGTTCAAAAGCCAAAAGCATTCTCAGCCATCAACTCGAACAGCTTTCGACCTACGGCATCTTGAGCGAATACTCGCAGGACGAACTGACGCGCTTCATCAACGCGCTGATCGTGGCGGGCTGCGTCAAACAGAGCGGCGGCGCTTACCCGACCATCAGCCTGTTGCCGCTGGGCAAAGAAGTGATGCACAACCGCGCGCGCGTCGAACTCGATCTGGAAGGCGTCGAGGCCGACACCAGCGAAGATTTCGACACCCTCGCCGACGTCAAACCGCGCAGCGAAACGCACGAACAGACTTACGAACTTTACAAACGCGGCTTGAACATTGCCGACATTGCGGCGGAACGTAATTTGAAACCGCTGACTATCGAACAGCATCTGGCCGAATTGCTCGAACAGGGGCGTGAGGTGCGCGTCGAAGATTTCGTCAACGAAGTGGATCGCGCGTTGATCGAAAGCGCGGCGCGCGAACACGGCTTGGAAAAGCTGCGTCCGATCAAAGACGCTGTGCCGGAAAGCATCGGCTATACGGAAATTCGGTTTGTCGTGGCGGCGCTGCGGGCGCAACAGAAGGCGCAGGCTTGAGCGCGTTCGGAAAATCAGGTGCAGCCGGGAAAATGATGATGGTATGATGAGTTCCGTTTTTGGCGTTGCAACGCCGCTTCCAAAACACAAAGCCTTAGAAAGTGAGAAGTACAGAATGACTACTGCTGCAACCGCACCGGCCCTGGCCAAGCGCAAAAGCGCGGGCGACAAATTGATTCGCACGATTGTGCTGACCGTCCAGCCGCTGACGCGCGAGGCCTTTGCACCCTACGGCGAACTGATCAACGAGCGCGGGCACATCGAATTAGACTTGGATGGCGGGCGCGCCAGCGTCTTTGCGCAAACCAACGAGGCGCATCCGTTCGAGTTCGATTTTCTGGGACGCCACTTGCGCACCGAACAGGTGTTTTCGCCGTTGGGCAATACTCAGTCCATCATTGCCGTCGCGCCGCCTTGCGCAGAAGGCACGGCGCTGCCGGACGAACGGCGGTTGGCGGCGTTTTTGGTGGATGGCTCGTGCGCCTTCAAATTACATCGCGGCACCTGGCACACCAGCGCGTTTCCGTTGGGCGAACGCGCGACCTTCCTGGTGCTGGATCGCGAAGGCACGCTCGAAGAGGATTACGATCTGCGCGATTTGAAAACGGCGCTGGGCGTCGTGGTCGAGATTCAACGTTAATAGTGGGACGGACTTTAGTCTGTCCTACCGATTTCATTCGGAGGAAGTTTATAAATGCATCGTTTGTTTCCGCTCTTATTGATTTCAACTGCTGTGCTCGCCGGCGCGTGCCGCGAAAAGGCGCAGACGAATACGCCGCCCAATGCGCAAGCCGCGCCAACACCGGCGGCGGCTGTCGTCACCGTTTCGCCGCAACCTGCCGGTTCGGTCAATCCGAATCAAGCCGTCGCCGTGCCGGGGCAGATGCCGAAAAACCTGAACGACATACCGGAACGGTTGCGTCGTCCGTTGACGCTGGAAGAGATCAAGCAATTGCCGCCCGAAACGCGCGATATGATCCTGAAGGCCATTGGCCAGCCGGTGCCTACCGGATCACCCGCGCCTTCGCCCAAGAAGAAATAAATGCCGCGCAAACTTTCCGAGGAAACCAAACTGGGGTTGGTTATGTCCGCCGGTATCGCCGTCGCGGGCAGTGTGATCGGCGGAACGTTGCTCGGCTATTACCTGGATGCCTGGCTGGGCACAGGGCCGTGGCTGTTGATCGTGGGCGTGATTCTCGGAACGGCGGGCGCGCTCATCTGGTTGTACCGGTTGGTCGCCCGCATACAACAATGAACCTATGAAAATTGCCATCACCGGCGCAGGTGGATTGGTTGGACAAAGCTTGCAGCAACATTGGGCGCGCACCTTCGCAACCGAATGCGAGGTGCGCGCCTTGTCGCATCAGGCTTTGGACATCACCGACGGCGCGGCGGTGCGCCACTGGTGCGAACGCGAACGCCCCACGCTGCTCATCAATTGCGCCGTCATTGACGTAGACCTTTGCGAACGCGACCTCGCCCTGGCCCAAGCGGTCAACGTGGACGGGCCGCGCCACCTGGCCGCAGCAGCGGCGGACATTGGCGCGGAGGTGCTGCATTTCAGCACCAATTACGTATTTGACGGGCGCACCCAGGGGCGCGTTTATACGCAGGCGGACAAAGCCTCGCCGATCAACAACTACGGACGAACAAAACTGGCGGGCGAACGGGCCGTGCAGACGGCCAATGCGCACAGTTACATCGTGCGCACGTCGTGGGTATTTGGGCCGGGCAAGGAAAGCTTCCTGGCAACGCTGCCGCGCAAGTTGCGCGCGGGTGAGCGTGTGCGGGCGATCACGGATGTGTGGGCGAGTGCGACGTATGTGAATGATCTGGTGGCGCGTGTGGCCGAATTGCTGGCGCGGCGGCGTTACGGCGTTTATCACGTCGTCAACGGCGGTGTTTGTTCCTATCACGATTACGCGCTGGAATGCGCGCGGCTGCTTGGATTGGATGAAGCAAGGATTTCCGCTTTGATCGAAGCCGTCAGCGAAGACGAGGCGCGGCGCTTGGCTGAACGACCGCGCTATACGCCGATGCAATGTTCGCTATCCGCCGAGTTGGGCCTGCCGCCGTTGTGTGATTGGCGGGCGGCCTTGGCGGCTTATGTTCAACAAAGCTAAAACGCGAGCGATACCGATGTTAATGCGTCATTACATTCCCGCGCCGCCGCTATCCGATTTTGTCGGCCTGTTCTGGCTTTACGAAGGCTATCGGCAGTCACATGCATTGGAACGCTGCCTGCCGACCGGCACGACGGAACTGGTCATCAATTTGCGCGAAGACCGCGTGCGCATTTACGACCGGCAGGATGTGCGGCGCTTTCAAACCTTACCCGGCGCGCTGGTGTGCGGCACGCATTCGGAATTTTTCGTGATTGATACCGACGAGCAATTCGCCGTGCTGGGCGTGCATTTCAAACCGGGCGGCGCGTTCCCGTTTTTCAACCTGCCCGCCAGCGAAGTACGCAATCAACACGTTGCGCTGGCCGATCTGTGGGGCGCGCGGGCGGGCGAATTGCGCGAACGTTTGCTGGCCGCGCCCACGCCCGAAGCCAAGTTCCGTGTGCTCGAAACGATTTTGCTGGCCCAACTCGCGCGTCCGCTGGAGCGGCATCCAGCGGTGAAATTCGCCCTGCGGCACTTGCCGCGCGCACGTTCGATGGCCGCCGTGACCGAGCAAATCGGCCTCAGTCGGCGCCGGTTCATTCAACTGTTTGACGCGCAGGTTGGGTTGACGCCGAAGCTATACGCCCGCGTGCAGCGCTTTCAGCAGGTGTTGCGCCTGACCCAGCGCCAGGCCGAAGTGGATTGGGCCGAGGTCGCGTTGCAATGCGGCTATTTCGATCAAGCGCATTTCAGCCACGATTTCAAAGCCTTCTCCGGTTTCACGCCGACGGCTTATCTGGCGTTGCGCGGCGCGAACCTCAACCACGTGCGCTTGCCGGATTGAGCCGCAGTCAAATTTCTACAAGAGGAACCCAATGGTGGTGTGCCAGAATCGTCTTGCCCACGAAACCACACGAAGCAGCGCGAAGAAGAAACAAAACCTTCGTGTTTTCTTCGTGTGACTTCGCGGGCAAGATATTCGACCCAAAGGAGCATTGTATGGCAGACAAAGTAAACCCCGTTCCCGCAGGCTTTCACACTGTGACGCCGTATCTGATCGTTAATGATGGCCACCGCGCGCTGGCCTTTTATCAACAGGCGTTCGGTGCAACCGTAAACCACTTGGACACCATGCCTGATGGGAAATTCCTGAACGCCGAATTCCGCATTGGCGATTCCAATCTGATGATGGGCGAGCACGAGAGGGACGCGCCCGAGGCTGGCAAATTGCCGCGCCTGAGCATTTATCTTTACGTCCCGGATTCCGGTGCGCTGCAGGCGGCGGCCATTGCGGCGGGCGCGAAGGAAATCTACCCGGTCAGCACCAAGTTTTATGGCAATCGTGAAGGCGGCGTCGAAGACCCCTTCGGCATTACCTGGTGGATCAGCACGCACGTGGAAGATTTGACGCCCGAAGAAATGCTGCAACGCATGGCAGAGATGAAGCCGCCTTCATAAACCAATCAACGTAGGGAGCAAAGAATGCAAAATAAACCAGCGGCTGTCCGTTTCATCCTCGTCACCGTCTTGCTGGATATGCTTGGCATCGGCCTGATTATCCCGGTACTGCCCAAGCTAGTGACCTCGCTTTATGGCGGCGATCTGAGCGAAGGCTCGCACGTCTTCGGCTGGTTTGTCGCTTCGTATGCGCTGATGCAGTTTCTGTTCGCGCCGACGCTGGGCAATCTGAGCGATGCTTACGGACGGCGGCCTGTGTTGTTGGTGTCGCTGTTGGGCTCGAGCTTGGATTATCTGATGATGGCCTTTGTGCCGACTTGGAAATGGCTGTTTTTGGGGCGTGTCGTTTCCGGCGTGACGGGGGCGAATATCGCCGTCGCCAACGCCTACATTGCGGATGTCACCTCGCCCGAAGAGCGTGCCAAGAGCTTCGGGCTACTCGGCGCGTGTTTTGGCGTAGGTTTCATCCTCGGCCCGGCGGTGGGCGGATTGCTGGGGCAGTACGGCTTGCGCGTGCCGTTTCTGGCGGCGGCGGCCTTGAATCTGTGCAACACGCTGTACGGCTTTTTCGTGCTGCCCGAATCGCACGCGCGCGCAAACCGGCGGCCTTTTGATTGGAGCCGCGTCAATCCGCTGGCTTCGTTGCGAACATTGGCGCGCTTTCCGGTCGTGCTGGGTTTGACGGCAACCATCGCGCTCGACCGCATCGCGCACGATTCCTTGCCGAGCACTTGGGTGCTGTTCACAACGTATCGCTTCAACTGGACGGAATTACAGAATGGCATGTCGCTGACGCTGGTGGGCATTATGTTTGCCATGGTATCGGGTGTTTTGACGGGCAGGATTGTTGGCAAACTGGGCGAACGGCGCACGCTGATCTTTGGCTTGTGCGTCAGCGCCACGGGCTATTTGATGTATGGGCTGGCGACGCGCGGCTGGATGCTTTACGCCACCATCGCGGCCACCAGCATTGGCGGCGTCGCGGGCGCGGCGCTGATGGCGCTGATTACCAAACTGGTGCCCGCGAATGAACAAGGCGCGTTGCAAGGCGCGCTGGGCAGTGTGCAAAGCGTGGCGGCGATCATTGGGCCGTTGATGGCGACCAGTCTGTTTGGCTATTTCACATCACCGCGGGCGCCGGTGCATTTACCGGGCGCGGCGTTTTTGGCGAGTTCGCTGCTGGTGGTGATTGCAATGTTGTTGGCGGTGCGCAGTGCGCCAGCAAGCCCCGTTGAGAAAGCGGAAGTCCGCGCCGCCGCGCTCTGATGAAGTGCGGCGATTGAGCTTTTTGAGCAAGCCCTCTAAGATCAACCGGCGGTTTTGGCAAGACTGAGCCTTGAATCAACAGCAACCTAACAAGGGAGTAACGTATGAAGCGTGCTCAATCAAATGGCTTTTTCTATTCTTCCGTTCGCACAGTTCTGGTTTTGGCTATTTCATCTTTGCTCTCCCAGGTTTCACCAAGCACAACTGCTGCCAATTCGTACTTGCCAGCTAAATTTCAAACACAAGAACCAATAAAAAGAAAACTATCGCTCGCCTATGATCCTCCTCCGGTCATTAAGTTGACCCGAATCAGCGGCGTTGATTCAGCAGATTTCCCGAATGATTTTGAAGTTGAGATCAAAAACATAGGGGACAAGCCCATCTATTTTATGTATTTGTACCTCGATTTGCCTGAGGTTGAAATTGGCGGATCACACTGGGTGTTTATCATTCAATATGGCAGAGGCGAATTGCTCGAGTTGAGGAACACAGCCAACGCGGACGATGTGCCAATCAAACCTGGCGAGGTGCATACTCTCAAGATACCAACGAATCAACTGAATAACTTTGCCAAACTTATGAAAGAGTTGGAGCCCACGAGAAGTGAAGCCCTTAAAATTACCAAAGTGCAGCTTAGTCCGTTCCTGATTAATTTTGGCGATGGCACGGGTTACATTCTTGGCAAACCAAATGGTAAGCAAGTCGGTCAATAGCCCAATCAAGAAGCTGGAATTCAAAATAACCTGAAGCATTCCTCTTACTGCTATGACGCAAACTGCTAGGCCTTAGCTTGACGCCAGCGGACGGCGTGCAGTAAAAGTCCGGCGCGGCGGTGCTGCTCCCGCCTGACCTTCTGACCGGATGCCCGCGCGTTCCGGCCTGTGCGAGGGTAAAGGGGATGGATGTCCTCGAGTTTGGTAGACATTGTTGATTGGCTACTCATCTTTTGGTTCGGAGTGGGCCACGGCGCGCGGGGTTGTGGTTTGTTCCGGGCACGTGAGGAGAGTCAACAATGACCGCACAAAAACACCTGAAACAACTCATCCGCGCTCGTATGCAAAAGACCGGTGAGCGTTACGCCACCGCCCGCCGCCACCTAATCGGCACAATTCAAACAGACAATTCAGACCCAAGCACGCGCTGGCATTTTCCCGGTAATGTCCCGGCGACGACGGCTTTGCGCATCATGCTCGCGCACCATGGCGTGCGCGCACCGCATACGGGCGAACCATTTACCGAAGCGATGCTGTTCGGCTTGGCGGGCGGCATTGGCATCGGCGTCTTTGCATTTTATTACCAGCGTGAGGACCACGCTTCGTTTTTCCTGGCGGGGCGGCATCAATGGCACGACGACGCGGCCTATCTTGCCGAAGCGTTGCAACGCTTTGGCATCAAACCGGTGATTCAGGAAAGCGGCGGGGCCAAAGCCGCTGAACAGCAATTACGCGCGGCCCTGGCCCACGGCCCTTGCATCGCCTGGGTAGACATGGCCGAGTTGCCGCACCGCGCCATGCCCAGCGAATTCAGTGGCGGCGGCTATCACGTGATCGTCGTCTATCGCGTGAACGACGAAGATGGCACAGCGTTGATTGGCGATCTGACTGACGCGCCGATCAGCATTCCGCTGGCCGATCTGGCGCGCAGCCGCGCGCGCATCAAGAAACAAAAACAGCGGCTCTTGTCGCTCGACGCCAAGCCAGCCAAACCAAATTTGAATTTGGATTCGCTGGTGCGCGTCGGTTTGCAGCGTTGTCACGAAGTGCTGCAACACCCCACGCTGCCCGGGATGAAAAGCAACGGCAAGCTCGAAGCGCTGCGCACCTGGGCGCAGCGTTTGCACGGCGGCAAAGACAAAGAAGCGTGGGGGACAATTTTCAAACCGGGCGCGAATCTCTGGCGCGGGCTGACCTGGATTTATGATTGCATCGAAAATTACGGCACGGGCGGCGGCCTGTGCCGTCCGTTGTTTGCCGAGTTCCTGCAAGAAGCCGCGTCGGCGCTGGGCCAGCCAAAATTCGCGGCGCTGGGCGAACAGTACGCCGCACTGGGCCGTCAATGGAGCGAACTGGCTGAAGCCGCCTTGCCCGATGACGTACCGTTGATGCGCGCAGCCAAAGAGCTTTACATTCGCCGCCGCGAATTGCTGCACGATGGCGCACCCGTGGCCGATGTCCGCGCGGTATGGCAAGAACTGGGCGCCTTGGCACAGCAGGCGGGCGCACAGTTTCCGCTGACGGACACGGATTGCGGGGCGTTGCGGGCACAACTTCAGACGCGAGTGTTGGCACTGTATGAAGGTGAAGTGGCGGCGCAAGCGGCGTTGCTCACGACGCTTGCTTGAGACTGTGCTTAACCTTTGGAGTGCGGCGGTACGGCGCCGCTTTTCATTTGCGGCTAACTGGCGCAAGGGATTCTGAAGCCCTCAAGAGCAAACGAAAAGTGGGGTCGAGCGATACCGCTGGCGATGCGCCAAGTTGTCCGACAAGCTGCCAGCTTGTCGTGGTCGTGGATGGCGAACATTGGGTTTAACGGCCAGGCGTCCGACAAGCTGGCAGCTTGTCGGACATTCGCCAGCGGTATCTCGAGCCACGACGTGCCAGAGTGGCCCATCTATCGGGAACTGAGCTTGTCGGACATTCGCCAGCGGTATCTCAAACCACCGCACTCCAAAGACGCGGCGCGTCGAAAAGCACTCAAGCATCGGCTAAGATACGCGCGATGCGCACAGCAAATTTCAAATCTCATCAAGCTGGTAGGGCGCGGTTTAGCGTGCGCTTTTCCTTCATTGCCTTACTTGCCATGCTTGTCCTCAACGGCAAACCGGGCGACACCCAGGTGCAACGCAACCAGCGCCAGCCGATCCAAATCGTCAACGGCTACCCCGAATTCCAATTCCACGGTCAACCCTTCTTTCCGCACAGCACGGCGTTTTTCTACAACCGCCTGCCGCGCAGCGAATGGGCGGCGTCGCTGGTCAAGCTGAAAGAGCTGGGCATCAACACGATTGACCTGTATCTCACCTGGAGCTGGCACGAGCCGGAAGAGGGCCAACTTGATTTCGACGGGCACAGCAATCCGCGCCGCGATGTCAAAGCCTTGCTGGCGATGCTCGACGCGATGGGGTTCGCGGTGATTGCGCGGCCGGGGCCGGTGATTTTGAACGAGTGGCGCAATGGCGGCTATCCCGACTGGCTGCTCAAACGGCCTGAGTATGCGATGCACGAGGTCGCGCGGCTCGATGGGCATTACCCGCCGCTGTCGGGCCTGAGCGCCAGCAATTCCGAAGAGGCGAGCAAGCAATGGCTGGCGAATGCAACGCACTTGAGCTACACGCGCAAATGGTTCGGCGAGGTGATGCGCGAGTTGCTGAAAGACCGGCAGGCGACGCAGGGCGGCAATGTGATTGCCATTCAGCTTGATGATGATCAGGCGATCAATCGGGCGAATTATAACGGGCCGGTGTTCTGGCAGTACATGACGACGCTCGCCGGTTATTTGCGCGCGGCGGGCGCGACGGTGCCGCTTTACATCAATCCGACCGATATGCGCGTCTCGGCTGCCGGAGCGCCGCACAACATCGGCGCGATGGGGCAGTGGTATTTCAACTTCGGCAACGACCCGGCTTTGCGTTGGGAAGACACGGCGGTCTTGCAGCTTTACGCCGAGACACTCAAGACCCAGCCGCGCTTCCCGCCGATGCTGATCGAATATCAAGCCGGTTGGTACGGCACGGGCGATGATACATACGCCAAGACGGCGGACACGACCAACACGCTGCTCTCGTCGCGTGTGTTGTTGGGGCACGGCTTGAAGGGGCTGAATTACTTTCCCGTGCAAGACACGCTCTATCCGGCGGGTTACGAAGTGCCGTGGGCGAATCATTACTACACCTGGGAATCGGCGCTGAATCTGGCCGGGCAGGAGCGCCCGCGCGCCGAGGCGGTGCATCGCAACGGACGTTTGATTGCGGGCTTGGGGCGCGAATTGGCGCAGATGCACAAGGTGGCCGATGTCGGATTGGTCTATCCGATCAGTTCGTTCGAGCAGGCGATGTTGACGCGCGAAGACGTGCTGCGCATTTCGCGCGCGACGCTGCAAATCCAGCAGTATTGCCAACTCAATCAGGTCGCGGTCGAGTATCTGGATTTGGAATTCCAACCGCTGGAACACCTGCAACGGCACAAGGCGCTGTTGTTGCCGGTCTTTGATGACGCGGCGTTGGCGCGGACGGCGGCGACGGGCAGGGAAGAGATCACGGCGGCGAATGAAACGGCGGCGGCAGGAGAGACGCGAAAGGGCGGCAAGCTGCAATTGTCGCGGGCGGCGCAGCAGAAGCTGGCGGATTACGTGCGCGCGGGCGGCAAGCTGATTTGTTCGCCGCGCGCGCCGCAGGGCGAAATCATCGGACGGTTGGCGGGCAATGCGAACGTGCTGGTGTTGCCGGAGGCGTGGTGGCGCGACGTGCCGCTGGAACCGGGCCAGGTGACGGCGTTGCGGGTGTCAGCAGGCATTGCGCAGTTCGCCGGACAGTTTGCGGATTTGCTGTGGCGCGCGGGGGGGACGCCAATCGGGCCAAGCGTGGTGAATGCCGCCACGCCGTTGGCTACGGCGACGGTGCTGACGCTGGGTGAGGGCGCGCCGCGCGGCTTGCTCTGCCTGACCAATTTCGACGAGCACGAGGCGGCGCGGCTGACGTTGCGCGAGTTCGGTGCCCGTGTTTGGCTGCGCCCGCGCGAGGCGCTGCTGTTGCCGTATCACTTGCCGTTGTTCAACCGCGAGGAAGAGCCTGCCCGTAGCGCGGCGCGCGAAGAGATCGTCTGGGCGACGGGTGAATTGGTCAGCCGGGAATTTGCTAACGGGCGGCTGGCGCTGCGGTTTTATGCGCCGGATGAAATGGCGGTTGCGCTCAAGCTGGCGTACAAACCGGCGGGCGCGGTCACGGTGGACGGCGCGCCCGCGCAAGCGGACTTTGATGAACAGCGCGGCCAATTGCGGATTGCGCTCGCCACGCCGAAAGCCGGCGGCGCACCTGAACGCGAGGTGTTGATCGAATACGAACGGCCCGTCACTGAATTGAATGTCAAGACCACCAGGCTGCTGGTTGGGCAGGACAATCAAATCAGCGTTGAGATCAACAATCGCTCCGGCGCTCTATTGCGCGGCACGCTGACGCTGCTTGTGCAAAATGGTTTGAAACAACAGCGTCTGACGCAAACCGAAGTCACCGCGCCGCCGGGGCAACACACGTTGAGTTTTAGTTTGCCGGTCGGCGCGGCGGCGGTCGCGGGCGATTGGTATGACTTGCGAGCGCTGTTCGTGGACAACGGACACTCGTATTTCTCGCCCACCCAACGCGCTGAAATCTCGCGCCGTTTCAGTTGGGAAATCCTGCCGCCTGTGACTTGGCCGTTGCGCGCCGATACGGCACAGCGCATTACGCCGCCGTTGTTCTATCCTACTGACGACAACGCGACCGAAGCGAAATTGAAATTGCAAATGACCAATCACAGCCCGCAACCGTTGACGCTCAATCGTTCGGCCTTGGGCGTGGCTTCCGAGCCGCTCAAGCTGAAGCCGGATGAAGTGGTTGTGGCCGATTACACCTACAGCTTTGCGCCCGGTGCGCCGCAGGTGCTCAATCCGTTTGAGATCGCCATCAGTGACGGCGCGACGACCGAGGTAGCCAAGGCGGCTTTCGTCGCATTGAAAAAAGGCGCGGCGGTGGCGTTTGCCTACGACGTGGATCAGGACGGCTTTGACGATTACGTGCTGGAAAACGAACACCTGCGCTTGATCGTTTCGCCGAATGCGGGCGCGCGGGCGTTTGCCTTGATAGACAAACACAGCGGCGTGAATGCCTTTACCAGCGTGGGCGGCTTGCGCGATAAATTCGTAGAGCTTGATCCGACCGACCCGACGCGCAATGCGCGCCGCAAGCGTGGGATGTATGGCACCTTCAATCGTCCTTACGCTGCTGAAATCTTATCAGCGCAAGGCGCGCGGGCGGCGTTGCGGCTAAGTTATTACGCGGCGGATGCCTACCCGGATGGCGCGCGCATTGAGCGGTTCATCGTGCTGGCAGGTGGGGCGGACTATTTCACGGTGGATTATCTGGTGACGCCCAAAACGCCCGATGGTGTGCAGGCCTTTTGGTCCTCGAATTCGCTGGCGATTGGCGATCCGGTCTTGCAAACGAAACGCTGGGTTGTGGTCACCGGTGCATTCGCTTTTACGGCGGCGCAAACCAAGACGCTGGACGTAAACAGCGGCTGGGTGGCGGCGCCCGTGAATCCGACTGCAACCTTGGCAGTGTTGTGGCGTTCAAGCGAAGTTCAGACGGCGGAGGTTGAGATGAAAGACTTTTCGTCTTTCATCAATTTGAAATTCAAACCGTTCGTGACCCGCGAGCCGCAGGCTTATCGCGTGGCCTTTGCGCTGGGTGCGTGGACGCCAGCGCGCTTACTGGCGGAGCGGGCGCGGATTTTGGGGCGGTAGAAAATCGCCGCCGCTTCGTGTAGCCTAACGGTGGAAAAAGTCGGCAGTTACCCCTGGCCGATCAAATAAGAGACTCGCACATTTGATCCCCTGACGTGAGCGAGCGACGCAAGAGAAGAAACGGGAGTTACGCAGTGAACGCATTACATCATCGTTATTCTGCCAGCCTTTGCCTGGCCTTATTTCTGGCTGCGCTTTCTTTTGCCACCACGCCGCGCGCCATCTTTGCTCAACAACAAAGAACCACCCGGCAAATTCATGTCACCGTTGTGGATGACGCGGGCGCGGCAGTGCCTGAAGCGACCGTGCAATTCAAACGCAAGGGCGAAGTCGTCGGCGTCGTCGCCACCGATGCCAAGGGCGAAGTCGTCGCCAATAATTTCCCGCCGGGCAGTTATGAGGTCATCGTCACCAAAGACGGTTTTGAAGCCAAAAGCTACAAGGACATTTTGTTGACCGAGGAGATGTCGCCCGCCATCAAGTTCGAATTGAAGGTGAAGGGCCTCTCGGACAAGGTCGAAATCAGCGCCAGCGCCGCGCCGACGGCGTTGCCCGAACAGTCCGCCACGACAGCGGCGGCGGAAGTCAGCGCGGAGCAGGTGCGCTATTTGCCGAACAAGCCGACCCAGGTGAGCGATGCCTTGCCGCTGATTCCGGGCGTGTTTCGCACCTTTCAAGGCGAGATCAAGATTTCGGGCAGCGGCGAAAATCGCAGCGCCTTTATCGTCAACGCGCACGATGTCACTGACCCAGCGACAGGGCAGTTCGGCATGACCGTGCCGGTGGATAGCGTGCGCACGATCAGCGTTTACAAGACACCGTACCTGGCGCAATACGGGCGCTACACCGCCGGGGTCGTTTCGGTCGAAACCAAACGCGGCGGCGACAAATGGAATTTTGAGTTGAATGACCCGCTCCCGGAGTTCCGCATTCTCGACGGCGGTTTGCGGGGTCTGCGCGAAGCCACACCGCGCATCGTTTTCAACGGGCCGCTGATCAAGAACAAGCTTTATCTTTCGGAAGGCACCGAATATGCGATCCGCAAGCGCCCCGTGCAAACGCTGGAATATCCGAACAAAGAAACGAAGTCGGAATACATCAATTCGTTCACGCAACTCGATTACATCGTCAATGATCTGCACCAAATCACGGGTACCTTCCATTTCGCGCCGCGCAAAGACCAATACGTCAATCTGGACTTTTTCAACCGCCGCCCGGTCACACCGAACTGGAAAGGCCGCGATTTCACCGGCACCTTGATTGACCGCTACACCCTCGGCACCAGCCTGCTGGAAAGCGGATTGTCGGCCAAGAGCTTCACGATTGATGTGTGGGGCCAGGGGCGCGCCGAGATGAACATCTCGCCGGTGGGCAACACGGGCAACTATTTCAGCGAACAGAACCGCGCCGCCTCGCGGGTGGAATGGACGGAAACGCTGGCGCTCTCGCCGATCAATGCGTTGGGCGCGCACAATCTGAAATTCGGCACGGTGCTGGCGCGCACGACCAATGACGGCCAGTTTTTGGCGCGCCCGGTCAACATCACGGATGCGCAAAACCGCCTCTTGCGCCGCCTCGAATTCACGGGCGGGCAGCCCTTTGATTTAAGCGACACCGAAGTCGCCGGCTTTGGGCAGGATCACTGGAACCTGACGCCGAAGCTCTCACTCGACGCAGGACTGCGGTTTGAGCGGCAGGGCATTTCGGGCGTTTACCGCTTTGCGCCGCGTGTGGGATTGGCCTGGACGCCGTTTGCCGATCAGAAGACGGTGGTGCGCACTGGGTACGGCATCTTTTTCGACCGCGTGCCGTTGAGCGTTTACGCCTTTGGCCAATTCCCTGAGCAGCTTCAGTCGAATTACGATTTGAATGGTAACCTGATTGGCGTGCCGGTGCGTTTTGCCAATCTGATCGGGGTTTCGGGACAAACGGGGACGACCTTTATCGGCGGCAGCGAGCGCGCGGGCAACTTCGCGCCTTCGAGCGAAACCTGGAGCGTGGAGATCGAACACGCGCTTTCCGCCAACCTGAAGCTGCGCGCCAATTACCAGCACAGCGATTCGGATGGCATCGTGACGATAGCCCCCCGCACGACGCCGGGGCAAGAGGCGCTGCTGCTCAACGGCAACGGCACTTCGCGCTATCGCCAATTGGAGCTGACCGCGCGCGTCACCTTGCGCGAAGGGCGGCATCAGTTTTTCCTGTCTTATGTCAACAGCCGGGCGCGCGGCGATGTGAACGAGTTCAACAGCTACATCGGCAATTACCCGTTCCCGGTGGTGCGGCAAAACCAATACGCGCGGCTGAACGCCGATTTGCCGCATCGGTTTTTGGCGTGGGGCACGCTGAATCTGCCGCGGAAGATTCGCTTTTCGCCCACTGTCGAATATCGCAGCGGCTTGCCATTTTCGACCACTGATGCGCGGCAGGATTTCATCGGGCAAATCAATGCGCTGCGCTTCCCGCGCTTTCTTTCCATTGATGCGCGCGTGACCAAAGACTTTCAGTTGTCGCCGAAATATGGGCTGCGTGTGTCGGTGCGCGGGTTTAATTTGACGAACCATTTCAATGCGCTGGATGTGCATCGCAATCTGGGTGATCCGCTGTATGGCGCTTTCTTTGGCAATTATCAGCGGCGGTTCATGCTGGATTTTGATGTGTTGTTCTAATGTCGGGACGGGTGTTGGGCTGCCTTTCATTAACATACTCTGTGCGCCAGAGATGGGTGGCAACGTTGATTGAAAGCCTGGGGGTGATGAAGTATGATGCGCCGCGTTTGCAGAACTGGATTCCCAGCCGCAACGTGCGCGGCGACCATTTGAAACGCAAGCGCGCACGACATCCCACGCAACAAACGACGATTCAAAACGGGCAGTACAAGCGGTTCAGGCAAAAAGTAGTCGCAGCGGTGCAGACGCTTGATCTTCGAGAGGGCGAAAGCGTGCAAGCTGAGTTCGATCCCCCGGATCAGCACAGCGTTGAGGAGACGAAGCAAGATGAGCAATCAAACAGGTCAAAAAACGGCATTGAGTCCACACTATCTGAACCCCGATCTGAAAAGCCCACTGGCGCAGGAATTCGAGGACAAGCTCACGGCGCTGATCGTCGGGCAGGATCGCGCCGTGCGCCGCTTGACTGGCTTATATCAAATCTATTTGGCGGGCCTCTCGCATCCGGGCCGCCCCATCGGCACGATGATCTTTCTAGGGCCGACCGGCTCAGGCAAGACGCGCGTCGTCGAAGCCGCCGCGCAGGTGCTCTTTGGCGATCCCATGCTGGTTACCAAGATTGATTGCGCCGAGTTTCAGCACTCGCATGAGATCGCCAAACTGATCGGCTCGCCGCCGGGCTATCTGGGGCACCGCGAAACTTCGCCGATGCTGACGCAGGAAAATCTGGATCGTTCGCACAACGAGACGCACAAGCTTTCGCTGCTGCTGTTTGACGAGATCGAAAAGGCCAGCGATGCGCTCTGGCAATTGCTGCTCGGCATTCTGGACAAAGCGACGCTGACGCTGGGCGACAACCGGCGGGTGGATTTTTCGCGCACGATCGTGGTGCTGACGTCCAATCTGGGCGCGCGCGAGATGAGCGAATTGATTTCGGGTGGCATCGGCTTCGCGCCGAAATCCGGCGTGATTGACGCCGAGGTGGATCAGAAGATTTACCGTACCGCGCTCGAAGCCGCGCGCCGTAAATTCTCGCCGGAATTCATGAACCGCATTGACCGCGTGGTGGTATTCCGCAGTCTGCGCGATGAACATTTGCGGCAGATTCTGGAAATCGAACTCAGGGCCGTGCAGCATCGCGTGATTGAGGGCACCGGCACGAAATTCATCTTCCGCTGTTCTGACGCCGCCAAACAGTTCCTGCTCGACGAAGGCATTGATTTCAAATACGGCGCGCGCCATCTGAAACGCGCCATCGAACGCTTCCTGGTCTATCCGTTGTCGAATCTGATTGCGACCGATCAGGTGGCCTATGGTGATTTGCTGTCGGTGGATTTCTCGCCCGAAGTCGGCAAACTGGTTTTTGCCAAAGAACACGGCGGCGCGTTGGTGATGACCGAAGGCGGCGAGCGCGTTTTGTCTGAACAGGCGGTCGCCAATCACAGCACCAGTTCGTTTGCGTTGGCCATGCCCGAAGCGGCCCCTGCGCGTGCGCGCGTCAAAGAGGAAGATTGAGGACGCTTTTGACCGACAGGAACCAAAGGGGCAAAGACCCAGCCAGTCTTTGCCCCTTTCTTGCTTATGAGGAGGAGAGGATGAAACGGCTGCTCTTACAAGTTGCTTTTGTCTGTTGCGTGGCTGGCGTCGTCCTGGCGCAAGACCCGCTGAAGGTTGCCCCGGACGCTTACAAACTGGAATTTGAGAATGCGTATGTCAAAGTGCAGCGCGTGCATTACGCCGCGCACAGCAAAGTGCCCGAACACGACCACACGGCGTTTGGCGCGGCGTATGTTTACCTGAACGACGCCGGGCCGGTGATCTTCAAACACATCGGCCTGAGTTACGGCGCCGTCACCCGCCCGGCGGTCAAAGCGGGCAGCTTCCGCCTTTACAAAGCCGTCAAAGAAACGCACGAAGTCGAAAACCCCGGCGACACGCCCAGCGACTTTCTGCGCGTCGAATTCAAAACCGAACCCGCCAAAGACGCCAACACATTACGCGGCAAATTCTTTCGTGAAGACGTTCCCGCTGGCGAGAATTTTCAAAAGGTGCAATTCGAGAACGAACAAGTGCGCATCACGCGGCTGGTTTGCGCGCCGGGCAAGCCGTGCGAAGTGAAGACCAATGTCACCGAACCCGCGTTGCTCATTGCGCTCACGCCCGCCCAAGTCGCGCAATCGAAAACTGCCTGGACAAAGTTGGAAACGGGAAAGACGCGCTGGCTGGCGGCTGGAAAAGCGCAGCAATTGGGGGCGGTCAACAACACGGCGGCGGAATGGCTGCGCTTCGATTTCAAAACGCCGCCGTTGAAAATCGGCGGTGCGGAGAAAGACAAACCGCACGTGCATCCGCAACAGTAAAACCAGTGTGAGCGAAGAAAATATGCGGCGCGTCAAAAGCGTCAAGTCCGCAGTCAATTCAACCCATCCGCCACTTCGATTTCCATCCGCAACAGCGCCGAACTCAGCGTCTTGCCCTGCGGATCGGTCTTGAGCGAAACCGTCCCGCCGCCGCCCAGGCTCTCGTGCAAGAGAAAGTTCAACGACTTCAGATTGGGCAGTTCGTAGCGTTCGACCGCACCTTGGCAGATGCCGGCGAAATGCTGTTTGACACGCGCGGCGGTGACCTCGGCGACTAGCAGCGGGTAATACTCCGGTTTGAGCGCGATCAAACCGATGTTGGCGGTGTCGCCTTTGTCGCCGGAGCGGGCGTGGGCGATTTGTAGCAGTTGGATTTTCATAGTCCTTATTTCACCGGAAAAGTTTGGCTCTTGCCAGTGCGTCCATTCGTTACCGCAAACGACTTCTTCCCCGCGTCCACCGACACGGTAATCATATTCGCCGCATCGTTCTTGTCGTCCACATTGGCGATGAACTCTTCGGCCACATTCTGTTCCGCCGTCAGCGTGATGTTGCGGTGCCCTTGATAGAGCGCCTTGAGCGACGGCAATTCGCGCAACGCCTTGATCGTCGTGGCCGAACCGCCTTTGCGCGGGCCGTTGTTCATGATCGCCACCGTCGGTTTGACCGAGGCGAGCAGCGCCGTGTTGTTGCTGGTGTCCAGGCCATGATGCGTGACTTGGTACAAGTCCACTTCGCCGATCAGGTTGGCGGGGCAGGCGAGTTTGTGTTCGATGTTCCAGGTCAGGTCGCCGCCATCGAAGAAATCGAACGCGCCGTAACGCAGCAAAAAGGCCACGCTGCGCGCATTGTCCGACGGGTCTTCGGCTTGTGTCGTGGCGGTGGCACAGGCCGGATTTTTCGCGCCCGCCATACCTTTTTCCGCGACGATTTCGCGCGCGGCGGCCAGTACCTGCAAGGTGACGGGCGGCAGTCCGGCGGCGCGTTTCAGCTTGATCGAATCACCCGGTTTGAGCGTGATCGTCTTGTCTTTGGCGGCGGCGCGATAGGCGGCGTATTTCGGGGCGAAGTCTTTATCTTCGGTCAACTCGGTCATTGGCCCGTGGTCATAAAAGTTGATGACCTTCACGCGCTTTGCCAGTTCGGGGATGCCGCCGAAATGGTCTACGTGATAATGGGTCATGATCAAGTGGTCAATTTGCGTGAGGCCCGCCTGCTTCAGCGCCTTTTCGATGCGCGTCGCGTCACGCCCGTCAAAGCCCGGCCAACCCGCATCCACCAGGATGGATTCGCCGGCGGGCGTGACGATCAGCGTGGAGGCGCCGCCTTCGACGTCAACGTAGTAAATGTCGAGCGTGGTGCGGTTGCCTTGCGCCAGTGTGAGCGCGGGCATTGCCAGCAAGACCAAAATTGCTAAAAACTGTTTCATCGTAATGTTCTCCAAAATTGAGGTTGTTTTAGACAAGCTGGATAGGCTAGCCCTGGGAGCGCAGGCATCCGTGCCTGCTGGGAAAAAGTTGCGCCGCGTTCCTTTTTCTCAGCTTTGCCTCGGCCTAGATCGGCTTTCACTTCACTGTGCGGGAAAACCGCGCAGCAGTGCGGTACCGCGCGCGTGAGCAAGCGGAGGTTTGGCGGTTCAGCCAATGGCACAAGCTTGTCGCACCGCTTGCTCACACGCGCGGTACCGCACCAGCGCCATCTGCCCCCGTATACGCAATTGCAAACCGATCTAAGTGGCGCTGCGGAAGCCACGCAGCTTCTTTTACAGCAGGCACGGATGCCTGCGCTCCCAGTATCCTGCCCATCCTGTCAAAATTTACCTGGACGGTTCAGACCGCTTCATTTGCCGAAGCTGACTGCAAAAACGCCAGCGTCTCTTCCTGCTTCGCCTTTGTCCATGCCGTCGCCGGATCGCTGCCGCGCGCCGACCACAGGAACGCCGCCGGGTAGCCTTTTTCAGCAACATTCGCCAACCGGTGCTGAATCGTTTGCTGCAAGCCTTGCCGTTTCAACTCCGGCCAATCACGTTCGACAGCCGAAGCAAATTCGCCGATGAAGCAGGGGTATTCGCCGGAATAGCTATGCTCCGGCAGCTTGCGTTTGTTTTGCGCGTAGTAGTGAAACTGGTGCAGCGTCACACCCAAACCGGGCGAATCCCATTCGGCCAGCGTCTCGTGATGCGCAAAGCCGATAGTCGAACGAAAGGCATTTTTGGAATTGATGCGCCGGACGCCTTCGGCAATGAAATCGCGCATGATTTCTTGCGGCACTTGCTGTTTGTCATCCGCCGGGATTTGTGACGGCGCGAGGTTGCGCGGATTGGTGCACCACTCCGGCTCGTTGATCAATTCCCACGCATAAATCGTGTCTTTGTATTGGGCCGAAATTTCCAGCAACGGTTCCAGCACGCGGTCAAAGAAGGCTTCGCGTTTGGCCGGGTCAATCACGATGTCGGCGCGGCCTTGTTTGACGACAGGCGTGTTCGCGACCGGCTCACCTGGAAAGCCCCAATGAAAATCGAGCAGCACCGGAACGAATTTCAGCTTCAAGTCGGCGCAGGTTTCGAGCACAAAGGCGAAATCCTCGAACAACTGCGGATAAAACGGATGCGCTGCGGGCAAGACTTCGGCGTGCCAGCGCTGGTCTTCCAACTGCGGCGCGTCTGGCCCGAAGCCGTAATTCGTGCCATCGCCCAGCACGAACCAGCGCACAGCGAAAAGGCCCATTGCAGCGAATTGCGACAAATCAGCCACGATGTCGCGGCGTTGTTGCGCACGCCATTCAGCCACCGGCTTGCCGCCCGTCCAACCCGGCGGCGGATCGCCGAAATCCCAGCCGTAATTGATCCAGGGATAGTTGATGCCAACTTGTAGCGAAGGGTTTTGGATCATAGTGTGCGGAGTCAGGAATAAGAACTTGTAATTACAGGACTGTGCAGTGTGTCGAAAACGCTGCGCGATTAATCGTATGTGTCACGAATCCGGCCAATGTGAATAATGGTAATGCTCTGCCGTTCGTCATCAATTTTGTAGACCACTCGGATATTACCTACACGCAAATGCCAACCGTCGCGTCCGACAAGATAAAGACAACCGTATGGCTTTGGCTCTTTGGCGAGAGCCGTTATGGCATCGCGCACGTGCAGATAATCTTCGGCTGGCAACCGTCCGAATTGATCCAACGCGTAGTTGGTGAGGAGCAAGCTATAAATCATTTCGGCTGCTTTCGATCTCTTTTATCGCTTGCTCAAAAGGAATCAATTTGCCCGGATTGACCATTGCCTCGTCGAAGGCGCGGATGGCGTCGGTCATTTCCAACTCGGCCAGCATTTTTTGATAGGTTTCAATATCCAGGATCACCGCTGTGCGGTTACCTTGTGTATCCGTAACAAACTGGGTTTTTGCTCCGATCATTGCCTTTTCTCCTAAAACTCAGGATTGCTGCTGCGATTCTCTCTCAATCAACCTTCCACATTCAATTCGTTAATCAGCCGGTGCAAATACTGGCGGCTGATCTTCAGCCGGTGCGCCGCTTCAGACCGCGAGTTATTGCATTCGCGCAGGGCCTGCCGCACCAGATCGCGTTTGAGCGATTGAATTGCCGTCTCAAACGACAGGTCGGGCGGCAGCGCGTCGTTGATGAGCGCGACGCCCAATGTCGGCTGGTTGGCGGCGATGGGCACGATGGTGCCGCTGCCCGATGGCGTAGACGATGTGACGGGCGCGGCGCTCGATTCGGCCAGCACTTTGTTGGGCAGCACGGATTCATCCATGACGGGCGCAGTGCTGATGACGACGGCGCGTTCGATCACGTTTTCCAGTTCGCGGATGTTGCCGGGCCAGCGGTAATTTTGCAGCCGGTTCAAAAACGCGGGCGTGAAGCTGGGCGTATTGCGCCCGTGTTTGCGCGCCGCCTTGAGCGCGAAATGATTCGCCAGAATCGGCACGTCGTCCGGGCGTTCGCGCAACGGCGGCAGTTCCAGATTGACGATGTTGAGGCGGTAATAAAGATCGGCGCGGAACTGACCGTTCTCGACCATCTCTTCCAGATTGCGATTGGTCGCGGCGATGACGCGGATGTCCACGGTCAGCAATTCCTTGCCACCCAGGCGCTCGAATTGGCGTTCTTGCAGCACGCGCAACAGCTTGACCTGCATCGCCGGCGTGAGTTCGCCGATCTCATCCAGAAACAAGGTGCCGCCGTCAGCGAGTTCAAAACGGCCTTGCCGTCGCGTCTGCGCGCCGGTATAGGCACCTTTCTCGTGGCCGAAAAGCTCCGATTCGATCAGCGATTCGGGCAGGGCGGCGATGTTGCAGGCGATGAACGGCTTCGTCGCACGCGGGCTGGTGTTGTGTATGAAGCGCGCCAGGACTTCTTTGCCGGTGCCCGATTCGCCGGTAATCAGCACCGTCGCGCTGGTGTCGGAAACGGCGTGCGCCTGATCCAGAATGCGCGTGAGCGCCGGGCTGGAACCAACGACATCGTGTTTGCTGCGGTCTTCGCTGCGTAGCGCGATGTTGTCTTGGTAAAGCCGGTAAAAATTAGCGGCGCGGCGGACGATATATTCAACTTGTTCGACGTTGAAGGGTTTCTGGAAGAAATCATAAGCGCCTTTCTGAATAACCACTTTGATCGCGGTTTCGTGCTCGTCGTCACCAGAGATCACGATGACTGGCAGCGCGGGGTTGAGACGGCGCGCGGCTTCGAGCACCCCCAAGCCCTCACTGATGTCTTGATCGTTGGGCGGCATATGCAAGTCGGTCAACACCACATCCACGAGTTCGCGTTCGAGAATTTGGATGGCCTGAGTACGTGAGGAAGCTTGCAGCACGTTATAGTTTTCTTCGAGCGCCCAGTAGAGTTGGTTGCGAATGGCTTGCTGGTCGTCAATGACAAGGATGGTTTGTTTGAGTGGGTCGGACATTTTTGGGTCGGTAGTCAGTGGATAGTAGTCCGTGAGTAATAGGCAACTTGTTTATCGCGTTTTCTTTTCCACTAGCCAAGCCGCGAACGGCTGGGTTAGTGAAAAGGTGGTGAGTGGCGATGTACTCAAGCCGCCTGTAACAGGGCTTGTTCTACTGCTGGTGCGAACTCCGCAAAGATGAAATAGGACGCCGGATAAAGGTAATCTTCACCCTCGTCGTCAATTACACGGAGGTAGTTTGACTTGGCCGCCTGCTCGTCGGGCAAGACCTGATAAATACGCCGTGGCGTTAGCAACGTGTCGTTGTCAGCGTTGATGCAGATAACAAATCGCGTTGCTTGGTGTGGTTGATTTGTCATAAGTCTAATCCAGAAGACGTTTGATTCTCATCAGCCTTTTGCCAATGCCGTGTGCTTCGAACCAGTGGAGTTCGGCGTGATGCGTCGTTCCATCTATTAGGCGAACCGTTGCAATTCCTTTGCGCTTGCGCCAGCGTGCATTGCCAAAGCGCTTCCGCAATACAGGCAAGATGCGAATGCCGCTGCCTGTAGCGATAGTTTCAATATCCGTGATTAAGCCGATAATTTCAAAGTTCATGGCTGGCTACCCCAGCGGCTATACAGTCATCACCTGTTTCTCCGCAACCTTACCTTGCTCCGCCTGCAACGGCAACGTGATCCGAAATTCCGTCCCCACATCCACCTGACTATTCACATCAATGCGTCCGCCGTGCTGTTCGATGATTTCGCGGCAGGAGTACAGGCCCAGGCCGATGCCTTTTTTCTTGGTGGTGGCGAAGGGCTGGAAGAGGCGGTTGCGCATGAACTCTTCGGTCATGCCTTTGCCGGTGTCGCCGACTGAAAGGAGGGCCTGGCCTTTCTCGATGCCGGTCAGGATGAAGAGGGTGCCGCCATCGGGCATGGCTTCGAGGGCGTTGATGACGAGGTTTTCGATGACGCGCTCGATGGCTTTGCCGTCGGCGATGGCCATGACGCTGGGCGTGAGTTTGGCGGTGATGTTGTATTTGCCGGTGGCCTGTTTGGCGGTGCGCTGTAGGACGCGCTCGACCAGATGTGTGAGGTCGGATTGTTCGCGCACACGTTTGGTGGGTGTGCGCGGGTCTGAGAGTTTGGCAACCAGGTTGGTCAGATTCTCCACCGTGTCGGAAAGCGTGCGCATGGCGTCTTCGCGGAAGCCTTCGCGGTGGAATTTCTTTTCCATGTTCTTGACCAGCAACGAGAGCGAGAGGATTTGGTTCTTCAAGTCGTGAGTCAGTACAGCAGAGAGGCGGGCGAAGGATTCGAACTGTTTCTGTTCGCCCTCCTTGCGCAACATCTCGCGCAACTTGGCGGCCATGCGGTTGAAGGCGTGGGCCAGCACGCGCGTTTCGTCGTTGGTGCGCACGACGATCTGGTGGTTGAGATCGCCTGAAGCGATGGCTTTGGCGCCGACGGTGACGCGGCGAATCGAATTGGTGATGTTGCTGATCAGATAATAGACCGTGAGCGCCGCAACGGTCGCCAGCAAGGTCGTCACCAGCAGCATCACGGCGCTGTTGCGTTCGAGATCGGCGATGGCCTGGTCGTAGCGTTCGAGGATGATGATCGAAAGCTTGGGCGCGGTCGTGTGTATGCGGCGGCGCAAAATCCAATCGTCCCACTGCTGGTCTTCGCGGCCTGCGTCCAGCATTTGCGCGAGCGGTGTTTGCAAGGCCGGAAAAGCTTTGGCGTAAGGCTGGCCGAGCAACGCCGCGTCATTGGCGTAAAGCACCGCGCCTTGCGGACTGAGGATGATGCTTTCGCGCCAGGTCGCGCCAGTTGGGCGGCTGGCGCTGGTTTCTCCCTGGGCTGAATAACGCGGCTGAATTCCCGGCGGGCCTGCCGCGTCACGCAACAATGGATTCACGCGCACTTTGGCCGCCAACGCGCCGGGGGCGGTCTTGTCATCGGCTTGCAAGGGCACCAGCAGCCAGAGATAGGCGCCTTGCGGCGCTTCGATGATTTCGGAAACGTGGACGGTTTGCGTGGTCAGGAAGGCGGCCAGGCTGTTGAATTTGTCTTCGGCGGCCAAATCGCCGCTGGCAAAAAGCGGTTGCGGGATGCCGTAAGCGTTCGTTTGCGTGTCGAGTTTGAAGACCGGCTCACCCGTCTGATTCAACGCGAGCAGGGTTTTGTAATGCTGTTGATGCGCCAGCAGGAACGCTGACAGTTCCAGCCGCAATTGGCTGTCGGGCAAGGTGCGATTGTTTTGCGTCAGCAGGTTGGCGTAAATCCGCAACGGAGCTTGTTGCGTCAATTCGGTCAAGCGTGTTTGCTGTTCCTGCACGGCGCGGTCAAGTTGTTCTGAGATTTCGCGCGCCCGATTGTTGGCGTCGCGCCGCAACATCGAAGTGATCGTGCCGACAGCCGTGCCCTGCCAACGCGCCCAGAGCAAAAACATCGGCAGGATGGCGAAGACAAAGACGACGATAACAAGCTTGGCGCGAATGGGCATAAAGTCAGGCAGTCTGGGAAGCCTTGAGAAGTCCGATGAAGTCTGGAGCAGTCTGGTGAAGTCGCAGCCGCTGCGCTGCTTTGCGTGACTATAAAAGCAGAAAGTCTGGAAAGGTTTCGGCGGACTTCCCAGACTTTTCAAGACTGCGCTGGACTTCGCCAGCCTTTGTTTTACTGCTTGGCCGTTTCGGACGGCTTGTTGGCATTTTCGGCCAGAAAGCTTTTTTCTTCCATCTGTACGTTATACGCCACCTCGATCACCTTGCGCTCCTCAATCACCTTGTCGTTGGCATACACGCGAATGCTGCGGGGGACAATCGTATTTTGCACCGGGAGGAAGTCCGTGAAATAGAGCCGGTATTTGACCGGCGCGGCTTCGGGCGCAGGCTGCTCTTCATAATGCAAGTAGATGATGCGTCCGGTGCGACGGCTGATTTCGTAGCGCGTCTTGGTGCCGGAAGGCAGCGTCATCTCAACCAAATCCGTTTCGATGGGGCCGATTTTATTGTTGCCGACGAGTTCGAGCTTTGCCTCGTTTTCTTTATAACGGAGCAGTGCTTCGTAGCTGTGTTCGTGCGCCGCGCGAAAGGCGCGGACGGTTTCGGCGCTCGGCTCCTGCACTTCGCCGTTGCTGATGCTCCAGGTTTTCTGGCCGTCAAACCCCAGCAAATAACGTGTGCCCGGCAGGTCGAGATCAATCAGAATCAAATCTTCGGCGAGTTTGGGTTTGCGCAGGAATTTGCTGGTGATGCGGCCTTCGCGTTCGCCTTCGGGCGTGAAGAATTTGACGTTGGCGCGCATCGTTCCGTTTTTCTGAATCGTCTGCATCACGGGGCGGCTGCCATACGCGTAAATGGCCCGCTCGACCAGGTCTTCCGGTTTGACGTTTTTGGGTAAGGGTTTCGCCGTCTCCTGTTTGGCTGCTTCCTGTTTACCCGTTTCTGGTTTAGCAGTTGGCGGTTTAGAAGCTGGCGACGTGGCCGGTTGCTGAACGGGTTTGGCAGGAGCGGCCTGTGACCGCGCCACTGCATTACCGCCAGCCAAGAGCAGGCCCAGGGCCACACAAAGTATGCCGCGCTGTTGGTTGTTAAGAATCATTTCGTTTGACACCTCTAAATACGCTACCTAGACTGCACGTTTTAATTTTCCAGATCATAGCCTACTGAACGTGCCTGCCGCTACCCCTTGCGCACACAGGGGGCGGGCAGGGCAGCAAACATACAAGCAATTAATGCAATAGGAGAAGCGCATGAAAATCGGAATCCTGGTCGGCATGGAAAACACCTTTCCTCCGGCCCTGATCGAAAAAATCAACAGTCTGGACGCGGGCGTGACCGCCGAATACGTCACGATTGGCGGCGTCCGCATGGATCAGCCCAGCGAATACCGCGTCATTTTTGACCGCATCTCGCACGAAATCCCGTTCTATCGTTCGTACCTCAAACACGCCGTGCTCAACGGCACAATTGTCGTCAACAATCCGTTCTGGTGGTCGGCAGACGAGAAGTTCTTCGGCTATTCGCTCGCCAATAAACTCGGCCTAGCCGTGCCGAAAACGGTGCTGCTGCCGCAAAAGGCGTATATCAAAGGCGTCACCGATGCCAGCCTGCGCAACCTGGAATTTCCGCTCGATTGGGACGGCATTATTGAACACATCGGAATGCCGGCTTTCCTGAAACCGCACGATGGCGGCGGCTGGAAGGATGTTTACAAGGTGCATACGAAAGAAGAACTCTGGCAGGATTACGACCGCACGGGCACGCTGGCGATGACTTTGCAGGAGTTCATTGACTTCGACGTTTACACGCGTTGTTACTGTGTCGCGCGCAAAGAAGTGCTGGTGATGCCTTACGATCCCAAACATCGCCGCTACATTCCGCGCGACGAATACCATCTGCCGCAAGAACTGGAAGACCGCATGATCCGCGATACGATTTTGATCAACGAGGCGCTCGGTTACGATCTCAACACGGTCGAATTCGCAGTGCGCGACGGCGTGCCTTACGCGATTGATTTTACCAACCCCGCGCCCGATGCCGACATCTGGTCGGTGACCGAACCCTATCACCGCTGGGTGGTGGATGCCGTTGCGCGGATGCTGGTGGATTATGCGATCAACGGCGCGCCCACGCTCAAGCACCATCGTTGGCATCGCTTTCTCAATCCTGAGATCAACGAACAGCCGGTGCACCTGAGCGGCGCGGCCCAAATCGCGACTTCCGCCACGGCTGCGTTGTCCGCCATGGTGGATGAAATCAGCGAACCCGTGCAGCCCAAGCGCACGGTCAAGAAGGCCGCCGGCGAAGTCAAAAAGCCCGCGAAGGCGGCGAAGAAGGCCGTCAAGAAAGACTGACGAGCGCGTCAGCAAATCGTCTGAGCCGTAGAGTGAGCCTGTGGCTAAAACGCAGGCTCACTCTACGGCTTTTTTCGTGTCTGCCTCAGCGTTATCCCGCCCATTTCCTTTCACCTGATTTTGCGCAGTAATGTTCAGCCCTCCTACGCCACCATTCAGTGGACAAAACTGGCAGCAGTCCGTGAAAAGCTAGATCGGTTTTCACTTCGGTGTATGGCAAAAGCCGCGCAAGCGGGACAGTACCGCGCGCGTGAGCAAGCGGCGCTTCGGCGTTGCGCCAGTCCAGCTGTACTTGACGCGCCGCTTGCTCACACGCGCGGTACTGTCCCGGCGCGGCGCGCCTACCGTACACGCAAATGAAAACCGATCTAAGCTGCTGCCCTCGCTCAAGTGTTCGGAATGGAAAAGGGAAGGGTGCCGTGATGAGTGGTGAAATTCGTAAGGCTTGCCGTGTGGCAGTGAACATCCAACTGCCGCAAAAAAATGCTTCCTGTAAAAAAAACGAGACCCCTCCTGGGAGCGCAGGCATCCCTGCCTGCTGGAAAAGAAGCCACGTAGCGCGCCTTTTTCCAAATCTAAAGCGGGCGGAATACTTGGTTAAGGAAGCTGCGCGGCTTCTTTTCCAGCAGGCAGGGATGCCTGCGCTCCCAGGGGACAAGCAGCGCTTTACCAGTCCGGGAAAGTTTACGGGAAGAAACTTCGTGCAGTTGCGTGCGTGGCGTTGTGTGTTTGTTACTGCGCTGGTTTGTTCATGGTTTGCCTTGGGCAGTGGGCTGGGTTGGCTGTCTGTTCACGCCAACGACTTCGCCGAATTGGTCGTGGGTCAACCGGTTGAAGCGGTGCTGACCGGCAGCGAGCCGCACAGCTACCCGCTGGCGCTCATGGCGGGTCAATACGTCGAAGCGGTCGTCGAGCAGCGCGGCGTGGATGTGATCGTGACCTTGCAAGGGCCGGACGGCAAGGCTCTGGCGCAATTCGATACTGACAAGCGCCCACGCGGCAGAGAGGTCGCGGCGCACATCGTCAATGCCACCGGCGCCCACCGGTTATTGGTCGAGACGCGCGCCACTGAGGTCATGGCGGGGCAATACACGATTCAGCTTGTCGCCCTGCGCGCAGCCACCGCGCAAGATCGCAGCTTGCAGGAAGCGCGCAGCCAAAGCGCTGAGGTGCAGCGTTTGATCAGCGCCGGAAAATTCCCCGAAGCACAACCCTTGGCGGAACGCGCGTTGGCTGGGCAGGAACAGGTGCTGGGGCCAGCACATCCCGAAGTCGCCTCCGCGCTGACCCGCTTGGCCACGATCTTGCGCAACCGGCGCGAACTGGCGCGGGCCGATACGCTCAATCAGCGGGCGCTGGCGATTGCGGAAAGCACGCCGGAGCCGGGGCATCCCGACCTGGCGCAAATTCTCAGCGAGATGGGCGCGCTCGCGTTGTCCCGCGCCGATTTCGTGAAGGCCGAGCCGTTCTATCAGCGCGCCATTGCGATTTGGGAGCAAACCTTGGGGCCAAATCACCCCAACGTCGCCAAAGGTCTGAGCAATCTGGCCTCCGTTTACGGCCAACGCGGGAATTACGCCAAAGCGGAACCCGCCTTGCGCCGCGCGCTCGCCATTCGCGAACAAGCTTTGGGGGCAGAGCATCCCGATTTGAATGTCACGCTCACCTTGCTGGGCAATGTTTATTTCGCGCAGAAACGTTACGACCAAGCTGCGCCGTATTACCAACGTGTGTTGCGCGTGCTGGATCAAGCACCCGCCCAGGCCAATCCGCAACAACTCATCCCGGTGCTCAACAACCTGGCAAGTATTTATACTGAGCAAGGCAAATATGCGCAGGCCGAAAGCCTGTATCGCCGCTTGCAGCCGTTGCAGGAAAAAACGCTGGAGCCGAATCATCCGCAAACGTTGATGACGCAATTCAATCTTGCCACGCTCGCCGCCTATGAGGGCGATTTTGCGCGCGCGCAGCAACTGCATCAGCGCGTGCTGTTGTTGCGCGAACAGACCTTGGGGCCGGATCATCCGGACGTGGCGAATTCCTTGCGCAACCTGGCGCACGTTTACACGGCGCAAGGCGCACTGACACAAGCCATCACCACGCTGGCCAGAGCCAATGCAGTCATCGAACGCAATCTCGCCTACAACCTGACGGTGGGGTCGGAAAGCGCCAAGCGCGCTTATCTCGACACGGCGGCGGAAGAGACCGACCGGGCCATCTCGTTGCATCTGCGTGCCGCGCCCAAGGATGCCGAGGCGCAACGGCAGGCGCTGACGGTGATCTTGCAACGCAAAGGTCGCGCGCTCGACGCGATGGTTGACAGCCTGGCGAACTTGCGCCGCCGCGCGACGCCGGAAGACCGCGCCCCGCTCGATCAATTGAAAACCGCGCGCACCGAAATCGCCCGCCAGTCATTGGCTGGGCCGCCCGCGCGCACTCCGCTGGCCGAACACCGCGCGCGCATCAAGGCCCTGGAAGAGAAACGCGAGCAACTCGAAGATCAAATCAGCCGCCGCAGCGCCGAGTTGCGCGCCCAAACGCAGCCCGTCACTTTAGCCGCCGTGCAAGCCGCCATCCCCAGCGAAGCGGCCTTGATCGAATTCGCCAGTTTCCGGCCTTTCAACGCCCGCTATACCAAACAGAGCGAAGCTTATGGCGCGCCGCGTTACGTGGCCTATGTGTTGCGCCACACGGGCGAGCCGCAAGCGCTGGAACTCGGCGATCAGCAAACGATTGATGCGGCGATTGAACGCTGGCGCAAAGCCTTGCGCGATGCGCATGCAACCGAGGTCAAAAAATATGGGCGCGCGGTTGACCGGTTGGTGATGCAACCGTTGCGTCCCTTGCTGGGGCAAACGCGCCGCGTCTTGCTTGCGCCGGACGGCTCATTGAATCTGATTCCCTTTGCGGCGCTGGTGGATGGGCGCAACGAATACCTGATCAAGCGCTACCATTTCAGCTATCTGACCAGCGGGCGCGACTTGCTGCGGTTGCAGGTCAAACAGCCGAGCCGGCAGGGCGCATTGATCATCGCCAATCCGGATTTTGGCGAAAGCGCCGCGAATGCTAGCTCGACGCAGCGCGCGCTGGTGGCGCGTCCCGTGATTGCGCCGGCGGAGGATGGCGTTTCGATCCTTTCGGTCGCCTTTTTCCCCGCCTTGCCGGGCACGGCGGGTGAAGCTGCGGCGCTCAAGGAACTCTGGCCTGATGCGGCGGTTTACAGCGCGCAGCAGGCCACCGAGACGCAACTCAAACAGGCCGACGGCCCCGCCATTTTGCACATTGCGACGCACGGTTTCTTTTTACCGGATGCCACACCAGGCACGCGCTCAGCCGCAGCCGACCCGCTGGCGCGCTTGCAACTCGACAATCCGCTGCTGCGTTCGGGGCTGGCGTTGGCCGGGGCGAATCAGCTCAAAGGCGGGCCCACTCAGGAAGACGACGGCATTTTTACCGCGCTCGAAGCCGCTGGACTCGATCTGTGGGGCACGCGCTTGGTTGTGCTCTCGGCCTGCGACACGGGCGTCGGCGAAGTGAAAACCGGCGAGGGCGTTTATGGGTTGCGCCGGGCGTTGGTGCTGGCCGGTTCAGAGACGCAGGTGATGAGCCTCTGGCCGGTGTCGGACGCCGTCACGCGCGACATGATGATTGCCTACTATCGCGGTTTGCAGCAGGGCGAAGCGCGCGCCGCCGCCTTGCAGCAGGTGCAGTTGCGCATGCTGGAACGCGCCGAACGCGGGCTGACGCCCGATGGCCGCAAGCAGCACCCGCAACGCGCGCGCGATTACAGCCATCCGTTTTACTGGGCCAGCTTTATCCTCTCCGGCGAAGACGCCAAGCTGGATTGGCAGGGCGGTTCTCAATTGTCCATTCGCTAGAGCGGTTTTCACTTCCGTGTATGGGAAAACCACTGAACGGTGGGACGGTACCGCGCGCGTCAGCAAGCGGAGGCGATGCCTTTATACCAAATCGCCTAACTTGACGCGCCGCTTGCTGACGCGCGCGGTACTGTCCCTACACGCTGCCCGCAAATGCAATTGTACCCTGATGCAATGTAAAGAGTTCGTAAAGGGCTGGTTAAGCGTCAGTAAAAGAGCCTCAGCCGTGTGTAATCAAACAGCCGCTCCGCTCACTTAAGGCGTAGTGTGCAGCATTCCCCGCCCGCGCTTCAGCGGCGTCACGTAACACACCGATCTTCCAAAGGCTTTGGCCGAAGGCTATGGCCCCGCCCGCCTTCGACCCGACAACTCTAAAAGGTAATGCCATGCAAAATGCCCTCCCACGTGCGTTTTTGGTTACGCTGCTTTGCGCAGCGTTGATGCTGATGGTTTGGAGTCTTCAGCCCGTGCCTTGGCGTGTGGCCAAGTCCGCCGCCGCGTTCAACGTCATCACTGTCACGACCGCCAATGACGTTTACGGCGAAGATGGTCATTGCTCGTTGCGCGAAGCCATCGAAGCGGCCAATACCAATACGGTAGTTTGGGAATGCGCCGCCGGGGTCAGCGGCCTGGATACGATTCAATTCAATCTGGGCACGGGGACGCCGGTGATTAACGTGTCCATGTCCGCCTTACCGAACATCACCGAGCCGCTGTTGATTGATGGCGCGACGGGCGGCGCGACGCGGGTGGAGTTGAATGGTTTGGGCGCGGGGGCCGATGCCAGCGGATTGGTGGTTGACGGCGGCGGTACGACGATCAAAAGCCTGGTCATCAACCGCTTCACCGCTTTTGGGATTTACGTGCGCAGCAGCGGCAATGTGGTGCGGGACTGTTACATCGGCGTCAACGCGGCGGGCACAACGGCGCTGGGTAACATGTATGACGGCATCGTGCTCGAAGGCGCTGACGGCAACACCCTCGGTGGAACAGTTGCGGGACAAGGCAATATGATTGCCGGCAATGGCAACAACGGCGTGATTCTGACCGGCTCGTCGAACAATCTGATCCAGGGCAATTTCATCGGCACGAACGCGGCGGGGGCGGCGCTGGGCAACGGCCAGGACGGCGTTCATCTGGATAGCATTGACGCGCCTTCGACCGGCAATACGCTGGGCGGCACGGCAACCGGGGCGGGCAATACGATTACCTTTAACACCGGCAATGGGGTACTGCTCCAGGACAATGCGACGCTCAACAACCGCCTCGCGTCCAATCTGATTTTTTCCAATAGCCTGTTGGGGATTGACCTTAAATCCGACGCCAAGTTCAGCGGCCAGACAACCGCCAACGATGCAGGCGATCCCGACACGGGGCCGAACAATGTGCAAAACTTTCCGGTGCTGGCATCCGTGAGCGCCACAGGCACGATCAGCGGCACGCTTGACAGCACGGCGGGCAACAGCGCTTATCCGGTGCGGCTCGAATTTTTTGCGAACGCCGCATGCGCTGCCAGCGGCAACGGTGAGGGCGAAGTCTATTTGGGTTCAACGACGCTCGCCGCGCCGGGCAGTTTCACCTTCAACGCCACACTGGTCGCGGGCAAGAATTTCATCACGGCGACGGCCACCGACAACAACGGCAATACGTCTGAATTTTCGGCCTGCCGTATGGTGACGCTCAACAACGCGCCGACGATCACAGCCAGTTCGCCACTGGCGCGTCAGCAGGCCAGCCCCGGCTTCAATTCCCAAATTGCCACCGTCTCCGATGTTGAACAGGCCGCCGGTACGCTGACGGTGTTGGCCAACGACGAAACGCTTTTCACGCTCAATGGCGTGACCATTTCCAACCTCGCCGTCAATGCCAGCGGCCAGGTGACAGCGGACTTGGTCGCCTCGTGCACAGCCACCGACGCCACCTTTACGCTGAAGGTGATTGATAGCCTGGGTGCGTCGAATACGGCGGCGCTGACGATCAACGTCACGGACAATGGGTTGCCCGTGTTGAATTACGCCGCGCAAACGGTGGCGGCGGGCGCGGCGTTGACGGTGAGTCCCGCGGCGGGGCCGAACGATAACGGTGCGGTCAGCACGATTGCCTTGCTCAGTCAGGGCACGTATACGGGAACGATCAGCGTCAACAACGGCACGGGCGTTGTTTCGTTCAGCAATGCGAAGCCGGGCGGGACGCATACGATCACTCTGCGCGTAACCGACAATTGTGGTGCCTCCACCGATGCCTCCTTCTCGTTAGAAGTGACCTGCCCGACAATCTATCTAGGCCCGGCAGACTTGCCCAGCGGCACGACGACGGCGGCTTACAGCGAGACGCTCACGGCCAATGGCGGCGTGGGGCCATACACCTTCAGCACGGGCCGCGACCCGTTGCCGCCGGGATTGAGTTTGTCTTCGAGCGGCTTGCTGAGCGGTACGCCCAGCTCGGCGGGCGTCTTCAATTTTGTCGCCGTCGCGACGGACGCGAATGGTTGCGTGGGAAATCGCGCGTACACCCTGCTGGTCAATTGCGTTACGTTCACGCCAACCAGCCATGACTTCGATGAAGTCGGCGGCACGGGGACGATCAATCTCAGCGCGCCCGGCGGTTGCACCTGGACGGCGGTCAGCAATGCCGCCTGGATCACTGTCACCGGCGGCGCGAGCGGCGCGGGCAATGGCACGGTCAGCTATACGGTCGCGGCGAACGCGGGCAACGCACCGCGCACCGGCACGATCACCATCGGCAACAATCTTTTTGCCGTGGAGCAAGACGCGCCCGGCGTCGAACTGGAAGAGGATTTAGGCAACGGACTTCCGCCCGGTTGGACGGTGGTGGATGAAGGCGTGGGCGGCGGCAATGCGGCCACCTGGACGACGGCCAATCCTTGCAGCCAGTCGTTTCCGTCGTTGATCAATGGCCCGTTTTTGAGCGTGGATGTCTCGTGCTCCGGCCCGGGTTCCGTGCAGGATGAATTTTTGCTCCTGCCGCTGCTCAATCTCAGCGGCGCAGGGCGCGTGGTGCTGCAATTCAGCACGCAATTCAAATTGGATTTGGGGCCGACGCACACCGGCGATGTGGATGTCAGCCTGAATGGCGGCGCGAGTTGGGTCAATGTTCTGCGCTTGCAAACTGCCGATGCCACGCCTGTCACGAAAAGCGTTGACCTAACCAGCGCCATTGCCGCCAGCCCTGCCAACGTGCTGCTCCGGTTTCATTACTACGGGCAATTACCAGCCCGGCCCGGCGCGGGCAAAGGGGGGAATCGGCCCACCGGCGGCACCGATGTCATCTGGCCGATTGATAACGTGGTGCTGCACAGTTACGCCATTGACCCGGCCAGCGTGAACGTGGCCGTGGCGGGCGGCAGCGGTAACATCAATGTCCAAGTCGCCAGCAACACCGTTTGGACGGCGCAAAGCAACGTCGGTTGGATTACGGCGCTCACGACGGGCGGTACCGGCAGCGGCTCGGCGGCCTATCGCGTGGACGCCAATCTGACCGGCGCGCCGCGCACGGGCACCATGTTTATCGCGGAAAACGTCTTCACGGTGAATCAAGCGGCTTGCACGGCGCTGGCGTTGACGCCCACCAGCCTGAACAACGGCGCGCTGGGCACGACATTCAACCAGTCGCTGAGTGCCAGCGGCGGCACGGCTCCTTACGACTACTCCATTCTCAACGGCGCTTTGCCCAACGGCGTCAGCTTTACGGCGGGCGGCGTGCTGTCAGGCACTCCCACGCAAACCGGCGCGTTCAATTTCACCGTCAAGGCGCAAGACGCGGTCGGTTGCACGGGCACGCAGGCCTATACGTTGACGATCAATTGCCCGGCCCTCAGCGTGAATCCCGCGACACTTGGAGCCGCCACAGCAGGCGCTGCCTTCAATCAAACGTTCACGCAAACCGGCGGCACGGGGGCAATTGCCTGGAGCTTCACGGGCACGCTGCCTGCGGGGTTGACGCTGAATGCCGCGACCGGTGAATTGGCTGGGACGCCCAGCGTGACAGGCAATTTCAGTTTCACCATCACTGCCACCGATGCCAACAACTGCACGGGCAGCCGCGCCCTTTCGCTGACGGTCAACTGTCCGACCATCACGCTGACGCCCGGCAATCTAACCAACGGCGGTGTCGGCCTGCCCTATAACCAAACGATTTCAGCCAGTCCGGCGGGCGCGTATAGCTACACTGTGACGGCGGGGAACTTGCCTGCGGGGCTGACGCTCAACAGTTCGACAGGCGTGCTCAGCGGTACGCCCAGCACGGCGGGCGCGGCGAATTTCACGATCACGGCCACCGGCTTTGGCGCCTGTGTGGGAAGTCAGGCGTATGCACTGACCACCAATTGCCCGGCCATCACCGTGAATCCGGCGACGCTGGGAGCGGGCACGGCGGGTACCGCATTCAGCCAGACGTTTACGCAAACCGGCGGCAGCGGCACGATTATTTGGAGTTCCACCGGCGCGCTGCCTGCGGGCCTGACGCTGAACGCCGTGACCGGTGAACTGGCCGGAACGCCCACCGTGGCGGGCAATTTCAGTTTCAACATCATCGCCACGGACGCCAACAACTGCACGGGCAGCCGTTCACTTTCACTGACGATCAACTGTCCGGCCATCACGCTGACGCCCGCCACGCTGTCCTCCGGCTCCGAAGGCGCGCCTTACAGCCAGGCCCTGACGCAAACCGGAGCGACGGGCACGGTGACGTGGAGCGTCAGCGCGGGCACGTTGCCCAACGGGCTTTCGCTCAACGCGGGGAGCGGGTTGCTCTCCGGTTCAACTTTGGCGGCGGGCACGTTTAACTTCACGGTGCGCGCCACAGGCGGCAATGGTTGTTTCGGCGAGCGGGCCTATGCGTTGGTGGTGGCGAATTGTCCGGCGCTCACACTCACGCCCGGTTCGTTGCCGAATGTTCGTTTGGGCAATGCCTACAGCCAGACGCTGACGGCCAGCGGCGGTCAAACGCCCTATGCCTTCAGCGTGACGACAGGCATCTTGCCGACGGGCGTCACACTTGCCACAAATGGATTGCTGGCCGGGACGCCCACGCAAAGCGGGACATTCGCATTTACGGTGACGGTGCGCGATGCCAATCATTGCAGCGGCACGCTGAGCTACACGCTGATGGTCGAACGTGGGTTGGTACAAGCCGATTTCGATGGAGATGGGCGCACCGATCTGAGTGTTTGGCGGCCTGGCAACGGGGCCTGGTATTCCCTCAACAGTTCCAATGACGCCGCGCGGGTACAGAGTTGGGGCGCGGGCTATGCGCCGTACAACGACGTCATCGTGCCGGGCGATTACGATGGCGACGGCAAAACCGATTACGCCGTTTGGCGCGGGCAGACTTCGGTTTGGTACATACGGCCCAGCGCCACGCCGGAGGCGCCTATCCTACGCGAATTCGGGGCGGCTTATGCGCCCTACTTCGATGTGCCGGTGCCGGGCGATTATGATGGCGATGGCAAGACCGACATCGCGGTTTGGCGGCCCACCACGGGGACTTGGTTTGTGTGGAAGAGTTCCGATGGCGGCTATCTGATCACGGCTTGGGGCACACAGGGCGACATCCCGGTGCCCGGCGATTACGATGGCGATGGCAAGACCGACATCGCGCAGTGGCGGCCCAGCGACGGCGTCTGGTACATCAAAAACAGCAGCGGCGGAACGCAAATCATTGAATGGGGCGCGGGGGTTGCGCCGTACTTTGATGTGCCCGTGCCCGCCGATTATGACGGCGACGGCAAGACCGATTGCGCCGTTTGGCGGAAACAGAGCGGCACCTGGTATATCCGCCAGAGCGCGGATGCGAAACCCCTGGTGCAAGCCTTTGGCGCACCCTACGCGCCATATAACGACCTCGCCGCGCCGGGCGATTACGACGGTGACGGGAAAGCCGATATTGCCGTGTGGCGGTCATCCGACGGCAATTGGTATGTGCTGCGCAGCTCGACCGGCACGGCTTTGGTGAAAGCCTTTGGCCAACTGGGCGACATGCCGGTGCCAGCCAGCGGGGCGCGCTAAACGAGAATTGCAGATTGCGGATTGGCGTAGCGGGACGGTACCGCGCGCGTCAGCAAGCGGAGGGGTGGGGTGCTCGGCCAATGGCATAAGCTTGACGCGCCGCTTGCTGACGCGCGCGGTACCATCCCGGCACAAGGCGCTCCCGTAAACACAATTGCAAACCGCTCTAGTGAATCCGCAATCCGCAATCTTGCTTCACCTCAGCAAAAGCCTTACCATCGCGGCGCTTTTCAAACGTTCGTTGCCCGCAGACGCTGTCAATTCGTAGGCAATTCAAATTTCAACCAAGCTCGAAAAGGGGGACTGCGCCGATGCCGTTCGACAACGCCTTCACACTCGGAATTGAAGAGGAATTTCAGATCATTGACCCCAACACGCGCGAGTTGCGTTCGCGCGTCAACGAGATGCTCGAAGAGGGTCAGATGATCCTGGGCGAACAGGTCAAACCTGAAATGCACCAGTCCATGATCGAAGTCGGCACCGGCATCTGCGCCAACATCAAAGAAGCGCGTGCCGATGTGACTCGCTTGCGCCGCACCATCGGCGAACTCGCGCAACGCCAGGGTCTGGCGTTTGCCGCCGCCTCGACCCATCCGATTTCGCACTGGCAAGACCAGGAGATCACCGAACACGAACGCTATTCGCAAATGATCGAAGAGTTGCAGCAATCGGCGCGCGCGCTGCTCATCTTCGGTATGCACGTCCACGTCGGCATGCAGGATCGCGAAGCCGCTATCGCCGTGATGAACGCCGCGCGCTATATGCTGCCACACGTTTACGCGCTCTCGACCAGTTCGCCGTTCTGGATCAAGCGCAACACGGGGATGAAAAGTTACCGTTACGAAGTTTTCAAACAATTCCCACGCACGGGCATTCCCGAATACTTCAGTTCGGTGGGCGAATTCGACAACTTCGTCAACCTGCTGATCAAGACGGGCTGCATTGATAACGGCAAAAAGATTTGGTGGGACGTGCGCCCGCATCCGTTTTTCCCGACGCTTGAGTTCCGCATCTGCGACATCCCGACCAAGGTGGACGAAACCATCGCCATCGCCGCGCTCATTCAGGCCATCGTCGCCAAGCTTTACAAACTCCATCGGCAAAATTTGAGCTTCCGGCTCTATCGCCGCGCTTTGATCGAAGAGAACAAATGGCGCGCGGCCCGTTACGGCCTGGACGGCAAGATGATTGATTTCGGTAAGCGTGCAGAAGTGCCCACGCGCGCGTTGATTAAAGAGTTGCTCGAATTTGTAGATGACGTGGTGGATGACCTGGGCAGCCGCGACGAGATCAATTACATCTACACGATTCTCGACAACGGCACGAGCGCCGACCGCCAGTTGCGCGTGTACCGCGAATCGGGCGGCGACCTGCAAGCCGTGGTGGATTTGCTGAAGAAAGAAACGCTGGAAGGCGTGATGTAACGGGCGCACGGCAAAAATAGGATTGCCACGGAGGCACAGAGCCACAGAGAGTTTCAAAAGAATACTCTGTGTCGCTGTGCCTCTGTGGCAAAGAGCCAGCGGCGGCCGCTCCTGTTAGGCCAGAAAATTTACCGATGAAGAAAGGGCTGACCATCAGTTTTACCTTGCTTGCTTTTGGAGCGCTGGCGCTGGTGCTGCTGCGCTGGCTGTTGCCACTGATGGGCCTGGCGGGCGCGGGCAATGAAATGATTCAACCGCTCGAAGGCTTATTGCCTTGGCTGGTCTGGGTCTTGATTGCGGCGCTGGCGTTGTTGTTGATCAATCTGCGCTGGGATCGCATTTTTCGCGGGAAAAAAGCGCGCCGGCTGGTGGATGAAGCCGAAGAATGGAGCGACGATTTCCGCATTGGCAATGACGCGCCGCTGACGCGGGCACAGCCGCCCGCGCCGCCACAACACCCCGTGCCCGCCATCCCGCGCTCAAAAGTCCGGCTCTTTCCCGAACAACTCGAACCGGTCGAACGCCAGGAAGCCGTGCCTGTGGCCGCCGCTACGCCGCCGCCCGCGACAGAAAAGGCCCGCGAGCTGCCCGGCCCCGCACCTGCGTTGCCGCCGCCCGCCGCGCCGCTGCCCAAAACCCGCGACCGCGTCACGGTGGCCTTTGCCGAAGAACCTGAATCCCAAGTCGTGGCCTTGCCGAATTCCGGCGCGCTGAGGCCGCTCGACCCCCGGCAGGAAGCCGACACGATCACCCCTTCGGACATTGCCAAAGCCGCCACCATGGCCCAAACCGAGAGCCTTTCCACCACCTACCACCAGCTTCCGCCACGGCCTGAAGCCTTCACCGGGCGCGCCGCCGCGCTGGTCGCGTTGGATAGCGCGCTCATCCGTCACGCGCAACTGCTGCTGCACGGCCCTGGTGGCATTGGCAAAACCGCGCTGGCCCTGGCGCTGGCACAGCAACTGACACCGCACTATCCCGACGCACAGTTTTATCTCGACCTCAGAGGCACCAGCGCGCATCCGCTCACGACCACCGAGGCGCAAACGCAATTGCTGCGCGCGCAACCACACCACCTGCCCGCTGATTTGCCGGCGGCATATCAAGCCGCCTTCGCGGGCAAACGCGCCTTGCTCGTGCTCGATAACGTCGCTGATTTGCAACAACTACAACCGCTGCTGCCGCCCGAAGATTGTCTGGTCATCGTGACCGCGCGCCAGCCGCTGACCTTGCCCGACGCCTTCGCGCTCAAGCTCGAACCGCTCAGCGCCAACGAGGCCACCGAACTGTTAAGCCGCCTCGTTCCGCGTTGCGCCGAAGCCGCCGCCGCTCTCGCGGAACCTTGCGGCGGGCTGCCCCTGGCCTTGCGCCTGGTGGCCAGCGCGCTGGCCCAGCATCCTGAACTCACCGCAGCCAATTTCGCCGCCAAGTTCGCGCAACTCGTGACGCGCTTGCCTGACGCGACGCCCCTCGAAACGGCCCTGACGTTGAGTTACGAAATGCTCAGCCACGGCTTGCAAAAGCTCTGGCGCATGTTGGCCGTTTTCCCCGACACCTTTGACGTCACGGGCGCGGCGGCGCTCTGGACGCTACACCCCGAACGCGCGCTCAAAGCCTTGCACCGCTTGATGGAATTTGAATTGGTCGAAGGCCAACTCGCCACGGGCCGTTACCGCCTGCACGATCTCAAACACGCCTTCGCCGCCAAGCTGCTTTCCGAACCCGACCGCCAGGCCGCCCAGCAAAGCCACGCCGAGTATTATCAAAGCGTCCTGCACGAAGCCGACGCCCTTTACGAACAAGGCGGCGACGCCCTGCAACGCGGCCTCGGCCTAGTCACCCGCGACTGGCACAACATCCAGGCAGGTCAGGCGTGGGCCGCCGCCCACGCTGCCGCCAATCAAGCTGCCGCCGAATTGTGCGCCTCCTATCCCGACGCCGGGCGTTATGTATTGGAACTGCGCCAACCGCCACGCGAACGGCTGCGCTGGTGCGAAACCGCGCTCGCCGCCGCCGCCCGCCTGGGTCGCCACAAAGCCGAAGGCCGCCATCTGTTGGCAATGGGCCAAGCCTGTTTGCGCTTGGGCGAATACGAAAACGCCCGCCCGCATTTTGACCGCGCCCTGACCATCGCGCAGGAATTCACCGACCACAGCGGCACGGCGCGCGCCCTGAACGGCCTGGGCGCGCTCAGCTACGAAGCCGGTGAATTTGCCCGCGCGTTCGACCAACACACGCAAGCCCTCGAAGCCGCCCGTCTCGCTAACGACCCGCGTGCCGCCGCTCAAGCGCTCGGCGGTCAGGGCCTGGCGCACGCGGCAATGGGTATGCCAGATGAAGCGCAAGCCACATTTGAACTAGCACTCGCAATTACCCGCGAAATCGGCGATCTGGCCGGACAGGGGCAGGCGCACTTCCACTTCGCGCTGGCACATGAAAAGGCTGGTGAACGCGCCCAAGCCGTGGCCCAAGCGCAAACGGCGCTGGCGTTATTGCAGCAAGTGGAAAGCAATTTGGTTGACGCTGTGCGCGAGCAGCTTGCCCGCTGGCGGTAATTAGCTGAAGCGTGTGGAGAATTAGAACCCAAGCCTTCAATCAGTTGAAGAGGCAGTGCCACCTGGGTACGCACCGCTTCCAGCGTGCAGACTTGGCAGCGGACGGGGTTGGCCAGTAGTTCTGATTTGACGCCTGCACGCTGGAAGCGGTGCGTACCCAGGTGGCCTGCGCCTCCCGATGCAAACCGATCTAAGTCTAAAGAACGGATTCGTCAGTCCTCATTCACGAAATGCTATACTCCCGGCCGTGCGGGCCATTCCGCGCACGTCTCGCAAGCCGATAAAGGAGTCAAAGCGTGAAATTCAAATCCCTCATCACGATAATCGTGGCGGCGCTGGCCTTGGCGTGGCTGGTACCCCGCGCGGCAACTCAACCAGCGGGTCAACCAGCAGGGCAACAAGCAGGCAATGATCGGGGGCAAGGTGTGAAACCGCCCGCCGAGCGGCGCGTGGCGCTGGTGCTTGGCAATGGCGCGTATGCCGATAACTCGCTCGAAAACCCCGCCAACGACGCGCGTGGCGTGGCGGCGGCTTTGCGCGAACTCGGTTTCGAGGTCATCACCGACGTGGACAAAGACCTGACCGGGATGCGGCGCTTGATCCGCACCTTTGGTGAACGTTTGCGCGGCAGCAGTGTCGCGTTGTTCTTTTTCGCGGGGCACGGCGTGCAAGTGAACGGCGTGAATTACCTGATCCCCATCGGCCACCAGATTGAACGCGAGGCCGACGTGCGCCTCGAAGCTGTTTCTGCCGACGACGTGCTGGCGCAGATGGAAGAGGCTGGCACGGGCGTCAATCTGATGATCCTGGACGCTTGCCGCGACAATCCGTTCCGGTCGTTGCGTCGTTCGCAGGGGCAGCGCGGGCTGGCCCTGGTGACCGCGCCGTCGGGGACGTTGATCGCCTATGCCACCGCGCCCGGCAATACGGCGGCGGATGGCAAGGGGCGGCCCAACAGCCCGTATACGACCAATCTGTTGCAACACATCCGCACGCCGGGGCTGAAGATCGAAGACTTTTTCAAACGTGTGCGGCGCGGCGTCGAAGACCTGACCCAGCGCAAACAGACGCCGTGGGAAGCGTCATCACTGCGCGGCGATTTCTATTTTGCTGCGCCCCTGCCGGAGCCGCCAGTCAATCCGTTGCCGGTTTATAGCGGCGAGCAGGCGTATTGGCGCGCCATCGAAGACAGCAGCGATGCGCAGGATTTCCGCGATTACCTGAAGCAGCATCCGACTGGCGTTTATGCGAGTGCGGCGCGGGTGAAGCTGCGGCGGTTGGAAGCAGTGGCGAACACGAACAGCGCGCCGGTGACCAATCCAAATCCAACTGCCACGCCGCCGCCGAAACCTACGCCGACACCGGCGCCCGCGCTTGCCGACGCCAAAGTGGGTGGGCCGTCCGTGCGGTTGGTGGCCATGCCATTCACGACGGCGGAGGTGGATGCGGGCGGCATGGTGCGGAAGTTCGCGGGGCAACCAGCGCAGGGCTTTGTCGAGGAGTTGGGCAATGGTGTGAAGCTGGAAATGGTTGAACTGCTTGGCGGGACGTTCGACATGGGTTCTCCCAGCACGGAAGCGAATCATAACAGTGATGAAGTGGTGCGGCGCGGCGTGCGCATCAATGCGCTTTATGTTGGGCGCTATGAAGTGACGCAGGCGCAATGGAAGGCCGTGATGAGCAGCCTGCCGAAGGTCGGGTTTAGTGGCGATGATTTGCCAGTAGAGAGTGTGTCGTGGGAGGAGGCTGTCAAATTTTGCAAGAAGCTATCCGCGAAAACCGGGCGCGAGTACCGGCTGCCCACTGAAGCCGAGTGGGAGTATACGGCGCGCGCCGGGGCGCAAACGCCGTTTGCGTTTGGTGCAACGATTACACCGGAAATTGTCAACTACAACGGCAACTATCCCTATGGCAACGCGCCGAAGGGTAGTTACCGCGAGAAGACCGTGCCAGTAGGCAGCATGGGTGTGGCGAATGCGTGGGGTTTGTTCGATATGCATGGCAACGTGTGGGAGTGGTGTCAGGATTGGTATGGCACGTATGACGCGAAGCAATTCGATAATCCGAAGGGGCCGTCGTCGGGGCAGAGCCGGGTGCTGCGGGGCGGCTCGTGGAACTACAATGCAGACAATTGCCGTTCTGCTTCCCGCAGCAACAATCGGCCCGCCATCGACCTCAGCGATTTCGGTTTTCGTGTCGTTGTCTCTGCGAGGACTCAGTAACCCTCTGCCCTCTTACCCTCTTACTCTTTCACCTTATGCGCGAAGCGCCTGAAATTTTTGCGGGAGGCTTCAAGTTGAAGCGTCACCCGTAACCGAAACCAATGTCCGAGCTAACCAATCCGCCCGCCCGCTTTTTCAGAGACCTGCTGGCGCGGCCCGAAGCGGCGGCGGACTTTCTCAGCAACTACCTGCCACCGGAAGTCGTCGCGGTGCTCGACCTGGACGCGCCGGAATTGAGCAAAGACTCGTTCATTGACGCGGAACTACGGCAGCATTTCTCGGACTTGCTTTATCGCGTCAGGCTGAAGCGCGGCGGCGCGGCTTGCGTCTACGTGTTGTTCGAGCACAAGAGCACGCCGGATGGCTGGGTGGCCTTTCAGTTGTTGCGCTACTTGGTGCGGATTTGGGAGGCCGAGCAGCGCAACGGCGCGGCGCAATTGCCGCTGATCTTTCCGCTGGTCTTTTATCACGGGCCGGAGCCGTGGCGGGTCGCGCGCAACTTTTCAGCTTTGCTGGCCGGACACGATCTGCCGGAGTTGCGGCGGTATGCGCCGGAGTTCGAGTATCATCTGTGCGATCTGTCGGCTTACGGCGCAGACGAAATCAAAGGGCAAGTGCGCTTGCGCGTCTGGCTGCTGCTGCTCAAACATATTTTTAGCGAGCAGTTGGGCGCGAAGCTGCCGGAGATTTTGACGCTCCTGGTGCAGTCGCAGGAGCAGACGGCGCTGGAATACCTGCGCACGGTCTTGCGTTACGTTTCAGCCGCAGGGAAAATCACGCTGGCCGATTTGCAGGACGCTTTGACAGCGTCGCTGCCACAAGAAGAAGGAGGTCTGATGCAAACTTTAGCGGAAACCTGGGTTAAACAAGGGATTGAGCAAGGAATTGAGCAAGGAATCGAGCAAGTACGGCAAACCTTGAGTTCGCTCACGGTGCGGCAACTACAGCATCGGTTAGGCATTTTGGACGCGGAAACGCGCGCGCAGATTAGCGCCCTGCCGATTGAGCGACTCGAACAGTTGGGTGAAGCTTTGCTCGATTTCACCACGCGGGCTGAGTTGATTGTTTGGTTGAGTCAGCGCACGAGTGACAGCACAACCTGATCGCTGCTTCAGGCTGCGCTGACCCGCAAGCGCCGGATACGGTGTTCCAACTACTGATACTTCTGACGAATCCGCACCGTCCGTTCCAACTCATCCACCACTTCCAAAACCTTCAATTCCAAATCGCGGTCAAGCTTGGCCGCGCGCAAAAAGGTCTGCACCTGCGCCAGCGCTTCCGGCGATTGCTGCCCGCCGATAAAAGCATTGAGCCAGGCCAGGCCAAAGAAAATTTTGCGCGTGCGTTTGACCTGCGGCAGTGCGGCCAGCGCCGGTTGCAAAAACGGCAACGTCAGCGCGCTTTGATTCCAGACGTTGAATGAACCCAGGCTGCCCTCGATCCAGTCTTCGGGCACGGCGGGGTTTTGCAGGTAATCGTGAAAATAGCGTTGCTTGGTGGCGGCATCAGCGCGGGCAGCTTCGGCCAAATAAGCTTGCTTGCGGCCCTCGTCACCGGCATCGCGCTGTTTTTCGGCGGTCAGCAGCGCTTCGGCGTCTTCGTCTTGCCGAGCCAATAACGCTGTGAGCAGCCGCCAGCGATCCAGCGGTTTGATCTCGATGCCGGGCAGCGTGAGTTTGCCCGCGAGCAGGTCTTTCAATTGCAGGCGCGCGGCGGGCGTCGCGGCAATCGCACGGAAGGCGCGGAACCAGGTGATGCGCAGGCCCAAGTCTGCGGCGTTTTGCATACGGTCAGCGCACAAGGCTTCGAATTGCAGCGCCAGGGCTGTGCGCGCCCGCTCAGACAGATAGGATTGATACGCTGTGGTCGCGTGATTGAGCAGCGTTGCAGTCAAGTCTTCGTCCTGTTCCTGCGGCAACGCGTTCAGCGCGAGTTGCAGATATTCACCCGGCGGCATTTCAGCTTCACGCACGGCTTCCCAGAGCGCGCCCCAGAGCAGCGTGCGCAGGAAGGCGTCTTTTGTGGTGGCAACGCGTTCACTGACGGCGGCACGGCTGCGCGCGTCGAGCAGGAAGCGGCCGTAGCCGTAATCTTCGTCGTTGCCGAATACAAACGCCGGGCAAGGCTTGCCGAGGGCGGCTTTGACGGGCGCGCTGGCGGTGTCGAATTGGGCGGGCAGGCGCTCGGTCGTGCCGTCAGCGTAACCCAGCAGCAATTGCGTTTTGATGGGCCAGCGGTGGCCTTCGCCCAGCACATCGCGTTGGCGCAATTCAAAGCGATCAATTTTGCCTTGCGCGTCGCAACTCCACACGGTTTCGACTTGCGGCATGCCGCGCTGCTTGACCCAAGCGTTGGCCCAGGCGGTGAGCGGTTGCTTTGATGAGCGCTCGAAAGCGTGAATCAGGTCGCTCCATTCAGCGTTGCCGTATGCGTGTTCGCGCAAAAACAACTGCACGCCGGCTTTGAAATTTTCCGCGCCGATCAAAAAGGAAAGCGCGCGCAACAGGCTGGGCGCTTTTTCATAGACGATTGCGCCATACGCCGATTTGGCGTCTTTCAGGTTGGGCACTTCTTGATAGATCGGCGTCGTACCTTTGGTGGAATCAATGCCGTAAGCGTCCGGTTTGTGCCGTTGATAAAACCGCTTCCACATTTCGCGCTCATCGAAGCCGAGCGGTTGAATGGCCGCCAGCGCGTGCCCGGCCATGTAATTGGCAAAGCCCTCTTTCAACCACAGATCATCGAACCAGCGCATCGTCACCAGATCGCCAAACCACTGGTGCGCCAGTTCGTGCAAGACCAGCGAGGCGCGATTGAGTTGATCGCCCTTGGTCGGCACGGTGCGGAACAGCACGGCGTCTTCGCGCAGAAAGGTCGCGCCTGCGTGCTCCATCCCGCCGTAAGCGAAGCCGGGCAGCAAGACTTGATCGTATTTCGTGAACGGGAATTCATGGCCGAAGAAGTTGATGTAGTGCCGCATCCCGGCGCGCGTCAGTTCCATCACGGCGGGCAATTCGGCCTGCGCGCGTTTCAATTGCGACTGGCGCACGTAATAAGACTGCGGCAAGGCGGTGGCCTGTTCGTCTTTGATCTGCACGAACGGGCCGGTGGCAAAGGCGAATAGGTAAGTGCTGATCGGGCGTGTCTCTTGAAAGGTACTGGTGGTGAAGAGCGGCGGCTCGCCAGTCGGCTTTGCCACGCGCGCGATGTTCGCGTTGGCAGCCACTTTCCACGCTTCCGGCGCTTTGATCTCCAACGTAAAGCGTCCTTTCAAATCGGGCTGATCGAAACAGGGAAAGGCCAGACTCGCATCCATCGGCATAAATAGCGTGTAAAGGTATTCGCTGCCGTCATCGCGGTCTTGGTAACGAATCAGCGGGCGTCCGGCGGCTGCCGACGCCGTTTCAAATTGCAGCGCGATGTGGTTCTCGCCCGCTTTGAAATGCGCGGCGGGCAGCACAACATGGCCGTTGACCTGTTGTGCGTTGTTGATGGCGCGGCCATTGATTTTGACGGCGCTGACTTTGCCTTCGCGGGGCTGGCTGTTGGCGTCGAGGTCGCGGAAATCAAGGATGACCGGCGCAGGCGAAGGCTGCCAGCGAAAGCGGATGTCGGCGTGGCCTTTGATCGCGGCGACGCCAGAGGCGATTTCAAAGCGGAGCTTGTAGTGCAAATCGGAAATCGTGGCCGCGCGGGCACGCGCCAATTCGCGGGCGACACCGCTGGCGGGTGGTGCAGGCGCATTTGCTTCGGAATTCATGGTGATTCTGATGGTAGCTGCCGTCAGCAGACAGCATAGAAAGAAGGTGAAACGTGCATTCATGAAGTTTCCCATTTGGTGGTGGAGCAACGAGCTGGATTCTGCCGCAGATGAACGCCGACAGACGCGGATCAATCCTCTTTTCCAGGCAGCCCTTTCCCAGGCGGCCTTGATCGGCGTTTCTCCGCGTCCATCTGCGGCGAAGCTCTTTTGAATAGGCGCACACTTTACGGCAAACCTCAGCGCAATTGAAGCGGCTGGCATTGGCCCTGTTGATGATGGTGATTGATGGTGGCGATTGAACGCGCGCATTGCCGGTCGGTTTTGCACACTCCACCCTGTATGTTACTTTTGCGGCTTGGAAAAGTGGCGCGAAACCCACACGTTCGATCCTCCCAAACAAAACTCTTTCTGATAACCGTTTGAGGCTCGGTTTTTATGAAGTTGAATCACCCAACGTGTAATCACAAGACGCGGCGAACCAGCGCCGGGCGTGTCTGGTTGCTCTGGCTGGTGTTGTGCTGGCCGGTGTGGCCGGTCTTGGCCGATGGCGTCGCGCAAGTCGTGCTAACCACCAACACGGGCGACCGGCTGTCGGGCCGCGTGGTCAGCGTGACCGCCGAACAGGTGGAACTGGAAACCCCGTATGCCGGGCGCATCAACGTGCGCGCCGCCGAAATCAAAAGCTGGCAGACGGATGACGCAAAACTCCGCCAACAAATGGCGGCAGCCTGGCCCGGCAAATTGGCGGTGCCAACGCAACCCGTAAACCAGGTCGTCAGCGCGAATAAAACGGAGGTGAAAAAGCCCGTCACCGCGCCCGCCAAAGCCACCAAGAGCGAGACGTGGCAGCGTTCGATCAATCTGGCGTATACGTTTTCGCGCGGCAATGCCAATGTGAATGACTTGAACGCCGCGCTCGGCCTGGCGCGCAAACACGGCCCGCAACGCACGGCGTTCAACGCGCTGGGCCGGTACAGCGTGCGCAACGGCGCACAGGTGGCGCATTTGTTGAGCAGCACCTTCCGCTATGAAGACAACGTGGGCGAACTGCCCGCGTTCAGCGAGACGATCTTTGAGATTGATCGCATCAAACGACTGGATTACCGCTTCAGCGAAAACCTGGGTGTAACTTACCCGGCGCTCAAACGCGATGGACAGGCGTTGAATCTGGATTTTGGCACTGGCGTTACCCGCGAAGTCTATAGCAATGGCCAGCAACGCACCGTCGCCACCAGCCTGTTGCGCGCCAAGGCTGAAATGAAGCTCAACGGCAAAGCGCAACTGAGCCAGCAAGTCTCGTTCTTTTCTGACCTGCTCGACCCCGACAATTACCGCATGCAAACGGATGTTTCGCTGACGATGCCGATCACCAAATACCTGGGTTTTCGCGTCGCGGGGCTGAACCGTTATGACAATCGCCCAGCGGCGGTGAATGTAAAGCAGAGCGATTTTTCGTTGCTGACTGGTTTTAACATCAGTTTTTAGCAGTAAGGAGTTTTTGCCATGTCCAAACCACAAGTGAGTAGCTCGCCGCTGCAACCTCCTCCGCCTCCCTTCAACCCGGTTGTTGAAGCTGGCGTGGCCGACGCCGATAGTGAACCAAGCGAAGCCAGTGTGTTGGAATTGGAGAATGGCGACCGTTTGACACAGCTGGAATTCGAGCGGCGTTACGATGCCATGCCGCAATTGAAAAAAGCCGAACTGATTAAAGGGAGGGTATACGTGGGTTCACCTGTTAAACATAAGCGTCATAGCCGTCCGCACGGTTGGCTAATTACCTGGCTTGGTGTTTATGCCGCGGCTACGCCCGGTACGGACTTCGGCGATAACGGTTCCGTGCGTTTGGACGATGACAACACACCACAGCCTGATGCGATATTGCGAATCCTGACCGAGCTTGGTGGACAGTCGCTGGAAGACGATGATGATTATTTGCAGGGCGCGCCAGAACTCGTGGTGGAAGTTGCGTCCAGCAGTGCTTCTTATGATTTGCACGACAAGAAAGACATTTATGGACTATTTGGCGCACGAGAGTACATCGTCTGGCGCACGCGCAATCGCGGGCTGGATTGGTTCCGGCTGGAAAATAACACTTACGTGCGTGTCGAACCGGGTGCCGATGGTGTGATCGCAAGCCGCGTTTTTCCCGGCTTGCGCCTGGCCGTGCCCGCTTTACTGAAAGGCGATTTAGCGGCGGTGCTGGCCGAATTGCAAAACGGTCTCGCTTCACCGGCGCACGCCGCCTTTGTCGAACAACTCGCCCAACGCAAATCACCGACAACCGACAACCGACAACCGACAACCGATTAAATGCCCAAACGAACCGACATCCACAAAATTCTCATCATCGGCTCTGGCCCCATCGTCATCGGCCAGGCTTGCGAATTCGATTATTCCGGCACCCAGGCGTGCAAGGCGCTGCGGCAGGAAGGCTTTGAGGTCGTGCTGGTCAACTCCAATCCGGCCACGATTATGACCGATCCGGAATTGGCCGACCGCACCTACATCGAACCGCTGACCGTCGAATCTGTCACCGCGATCATCGAACGCGAGCGGCCCGATGCGCTGTTGCCGACGGTAGGCGGACAGACCGCGCTCAACCTGACGGTCAAATTGGCTGAGAGCGGCGCGCTCGACAAATACAACGTCGAATTGATTGGCGCGAAACTCGACGCGATCAAGGTCGCCGAAGACCGTTCGCTCTTCAAACAGGCGATGGATGAGATCGGCTTGGTGATGCCGAAGGCGCGTTTCTGCCACAACCTGGAAGAGGCGCAAGCCGCTGCCGAAGAGATTGATTTCCCGATCATCCTGCGGCCCGCGTTTACACTGGGCGGCACGGGCGGCGGTATCGCGTACAACTACGAAGAGTTCGAAGAGATCGCCGAACGCGGCCTGACGGCCAGCCCGATCAGCGAGATTCTGGTCGAAGAATCCATCATCGGCTGGAAGGAATACGAACTCGAAGTGATGCGCGATCTGGCCGACAACGTGGTCATCATTTGTTCGATCGAGAATTTCGATCCGATGGGCGTGCACACGGGCGATTCGATCACTGTCGCGCCCGCGCAAACGCTGACCGACCGCGAATACCAGGTGATGCGCGATGCCGCGCTCAAGATCATTCGCAAGGTGGGCGTCGAAACCGGCGGCTCGAACATTCAATTCGCCGTCAGCCCGCACGACGGCAGCTTGCGCGTGATCGAAATGAACCCGCGCGTCTCGCGCTCGTCCGCGCTGGCCTCAAAGGCGACAGGATTCCCGATTGCCAAAATCGCGGCCAAGCTGGCGATTGGTTACACGCTGGACGAGATTCAGAACGACATCACCAAGAAAACGCCTGCCTCATTCGAGCCGACGATTGATTACGTCGTGGTCAAGATTCCCAAGTGGGCCTTTGAGAAATTCCCCGGCGTCGAAGACCAACTCGGCACCCAGATGAAATCGGTCGGCGAGGCGATGGCGATTGGCCGCACCTTCAAAGAAGCGTTTCTGAAAGGCGTGCGCTCGCTCGAACGGCGCGGCTCGCCTTACGTCGGCCACGTAGACGACGAGACCCTGCGGCGCAAACTGATCATCCCGAATTCTGAGCGGCTGCATTACCTGCACGCGGCCTTTGAGCGCGGCTGGACGCTGGAGGAGTTGCAGGAATTAACCAGCATTGATCCCTGGTTCTTGAATCAGTTGCAACAGATTGTCGAGATGCAGGTCGAGATCAAAGACGAAGACTTGAATTCGTTGCAATACGATCAACTGTGGCGCGCCAAACGCATGGGCTTTGCCGACGCGCGCATCGCCGACCTGTTGGGCGCGACCGAAGACGAAGTGCGCGCGCGGCGCAAAGCGCAAGGCATCGTGCCGGTTTATAAACGCGTGGACACTTGCGGCGCAGAGTTCGAGTCATTCACGCCCTATATGTATTCGACCTATGAAAGCGAATGCGAAGCCGCGCCCACCGACAAGCAAAAAATCATGATTCTAGGCTCCGGCCCCAACCGCATTGGCCAAGGGATTGAGTTCGATTACTGCTGTTGCCACGCGGCCTTTGCGCTCAAAGAGGACGGCTTCGAGACGATCATGGTCAATTGCAACCCTGAGACAGTCTCGACCGATTACGACACTTCGGATCGTTTGTATTTCGAGCCGCTCACCTTTGAAGACGTGATGCACATCGTCGAATTGGAAAAGCCGAAAGGTGTGATCGTGCAATTCGGCGGGCAGACGCCTTTGAATTTAGCGATGCGCTTGCACCACGCGGGCGTGCCGATCATCGGCACTTCGCCCGACGCGATTGATCTGGCCGAAGACCGCAAACGCTTCGGCAAGCTGCTCGTCGAACTGAACATTCCGCAACCCGTCAACGGCACGGCGGTCACTGTCGAAGAGGCCAAACGCGTCGCGGCCTCGATTGGCTATCCGGTCTTGGTGCGGCCCAGTTATGTGCTGGGCGGACGCGCGATGATGATCGTCTATGACGACGCCAGCCTCGAAAATTACATGAAGACCGCCGTCGAAGCTTCGCCCGAAAAGCCCGTGCTGGTTGACCGCTTTTTGGAAGATGCTTTTGAAGTGGACGTGGACGCGCTGGCCGATGGCGAACGCTGCGTCATTGCCGGCATTCAAGAACACATCGAAGAAGCTGGCATTCACTCCGGCGATTCATCCAGCGTGCTGCCGCCCTATATGGTTAAGCCCGAACATCTGGACAAAATGCGCAAGTACACGCGCACGCTGGCAAAAGCCTTGAATGTCGTCGGCCTGATGAACATTCAATTCGCCATCAAGGACGACATCGTCTATGTGCTCGAAGTCAATCCGCGCGCCTCGCGCACGGTGCCGTTCGTCTCGAAAGCGACGGGCGTGCCGCTGGCAAAAATCGCTGCGCGCTTGATGACCGGGCGCAAGCTGAGCGAGTTCAATTTGCCTGACGAATTGGCGGTGGAAGGCTTCTTTATCAAAGGCCCGGTGTTCCCCTTCGTCAAATTTCCCGGCGTTGACCCGCTGCTCGGCCCTGAAATGCGCTCGACCGGCGAAGTCATGGGCATGGCCGAAGGCTTCGGCGCGGCCTTCGCCAAATCGCAACTGGGCGCGGGCGCGCGCCTGCCGCTCGAAGGCACGGCTTTCATCAGCACCAACGACAGCGACAAAAAGAACGCTGTGCGCGTGGCGAAACGGCTGCACGAACTCGGCTTCAGAATCGTGGCGACGCGCGGCACGCAACGCGAATTGGAGCGCGCGGGCGTCCCAGCCGAGCGCGTCTTCAAGGTCAACGAAGGCCGTCCGAACGTGGTGGATTTAATCAAGAGCGACGAGATTGACCTGATCGTCAACACGCCGCTGGGCCGCGCTTCGTTCTATGACGAACGCGCCATCCGGCGCGCGGCGATGCAATACAGCGTGGTGACGTTTACGACCTTGACGGGGGCGAACGCGGCGGTCAGCGCGATTGCGGCGTTGCGGCAGGAGAAGCTGAGCGTGACGAGTTTGCAGGAGCATCACAGCTAAACTTGCTGGCCCAGATTCTTCCGTTATCTATTTGCAAGCGTCGTTTGGTGATTCGTTCACAGGATGACGCTTTCTACTTTTGGAGGTAAGCCATGCTCAACCATAACTCCGTTTTTCGCTTCGTCATCGTGCTTGTGGTTTCGCTCTGCGCCTGTGCGATTGATACGTTGGCTTGTAGTTGTGCTGATCCGCGTCCGCCCTGTGAGGTTTTCAGTCATTCATCGGCGGTTTTCATAGGTCGTTTTGTGAAGGGCAGCAAAAAGCACGAATACAAATATCAGGATCAACTCTCTATTTCATACTCTGGTGAGGTTACATTCGACGTCCTTGAATCATTTGCTGGTGATTTAGAGAAACAGATCAATATGTTCTCTGGGGTTGGCTGTTGTGACGAGATTACCTTTCGGGAAGGGGAAACTTATTTGATCTATGCAGGCGCGGGCGATAAGGGCAAGCTGAATGCTCTCTATCGAACGCGCTCAGTGACGCCCTCACAATACAATGACATCGAGACAGATTTGGAGTTTTTGCGCAATCTGCCGCCCAAAGGAAGCGGCGCTAAAATCTACGGGTCGGTTGTGGCGAATGACACCAAGCTTGTGGGGCCTAAGCCAATTGGAAAAAAGGAGCGTGTTGATACTTCGTTGCGCACTCCTTTGTCTGATGTGACTATCTCAATCAAAGGGGAACAGAAAACGCTCGAAGTAAAAACTGACGACGAAGGTAAGTATGAGGTTCGCGGATTGAAGCTTGGGAAGTATCACGTTACGGTCATGGTACCGGAAGGGTATCTGAAACCACATGAAAATTGGACGCCAACCCAGGAAGTACAGGTTCGAGATTGTGGTTGTGGGAGTGCTGATTATTGGTTTTATTCAAATGGCCGAGTTGGCGGGCGCGTGTTCGACCAGCAAGGTTTTCCGGTCAAAGATGCGCAGGTGCAAGTAATCTTGGCAGAGTGGCGTGACCACGAGATTAAGGAAGGTGAAATTAGTTATTCAGAAAAACGTTCTGATGTGACCAATGATCAGGGCGATTATGAAATTGGCCCATTGCCGCCGGGTCGCTATCTCTTGGGTGTAAGTTTAAGCAGCGCTTCTCCGACAACGCCTTATCAACGCACTTTCTATCCCGGTGTTCAGGATGCTAAGTACGCATTAGAGATACTTGTTGGGCTTGGGCAAAAACTCGGCCCGTACAACTTCCACCTGAAACCTGATTATGAAACCTTCAGCATTCAAGGTAAGGTGCTTGTCCTGTTCACGGCGCAGAAGTGAAGCTGGTGCATTCGACTGATTGGAGTAGTACGGACGGATATGAAGCGGAAACTGATGAAAAAGGCCAATTCACTTTGTTGGGGTTAAAAGATCACAAGTACAAGCTGGTTGTTATCTGGCGCGGCCAAATTGAAGGACGGCAACAGCCGCCCGCTAAGCTAGGTAGGATCAGTTTCGCAAAGTCAGAGGAACAGGTGCTGACTTTGCAGAAGAATGTGGGCGAAATGATAATTAAGTTGGCTCATGTGTAGTCAGTTTGCATCGCCAGGGGTAAGCTTAGGGAATGATTGACTTTCCCCTTAACGATCTCCTAGATGCCGAAGCCTGCACGTTGTGGTTGGCGCAGCAGCTTCATCCGCACGGCTTGTGCTGTCCG
>JACPYM010000036.1 GCA_016196035.1 Acidobacteriota bacterium
ATGTCGTCCTGCTGCCCGTGCGTGACGATCATGTTTTGCCCGTCGCTGCTGCGCCGCACGAACCAGGTGCCGCTGCGGCGGAAGACGCCGATGTCGGTCTTGCCATCGCCGTCGTAATCACCCGGCGTGGGAATGTCGAAATACGGCGCATAGTTCGCGCCCCAGAATTGCAGGATGGCCTGCCCGTCGGAAGATTTGCGGATGTACCAGATGCTGTCGGCCCCGCGCCAAATGGCGTGATCGGCCTTGCCATCGCCGTCGTAATCGCCCGGCACGATGTCGTCGAAGTAGGGCGCATACCCCGCGCCCCATTGCTGCGTGACAGTCGCACTGTTGCTGCTATTGAACACCGTCCAATTCGGGAAGGGCGGCGCGGCGGTGGGACTGAAGACGCTCAGATCGGTTTTGCCATCGCCATCGAAGTCGGCTTTGACCGCGTTGCGCCTGACTGTCAGCGTGAAGCTGGCATCCGTGCCTACGCCGCAATTGTCGGTCGCGCGGATCGTGATCGTATGCGCTCCTAACGGCCCGGCATTGCCGAGCGTCACGACACCCGCCGCATTCACCGTAATCGTGCCGGTGTATGTCCCCTGGCTTTGCACGACGACGGTGTTGACCGAGCCGTTATCGCTCGGCCCGCTGGCCGGATTGATATTCAAGCCCCCGTTCAAGGCCGCCGATTGATTGTTATACGTCAACGCCGGTGGCGTATTGGCCGTGACATTGACGGTCAAATCGCCCGTGCCGGTCAGGCTGCCATCCGAAACCTGGAAGCGCACCGTGCCGGACGTCGCCGTACACCCCGCGCTGACCAGCGCCGTGATCGTGCCGCCAGTGTTAGTGATCCCCGTAACGGTGATGCCGGTCGCCGTGCCGCCCGCGATCTGTGTGACGGTCAAACTGCCTGCCGCAGTCGAGGCATCGGCGGCAGTGCCGACCGTGACCGCCGCCCCCGCCGGGCTGCCTTGTTGCCGCGAAAGGGCGGCGGCGGGCGTAAAGGTCGGGGCTGTGTTCGAGACGTTCAGCGTGAACGTGCCGTCGGTCGTCGCGCCGCAGTTGTCGGTGGCGCGCACCATAATCGTGTGCGAGCCGGGCGGATTGGCATTGCTGATGGTGACCGCGCCCGTGCCGTTATTGACCGAGATCGTGCCGGTGTAGGTGCCCTGGCTTTGCAACACAATCGAAGCGACGTTGCCGTTGTCGCTGGGGCCAGTGGAGGGATTGACCGTGAGCGCGCCGCCCGCCGCCACGTTTTGAGGCGTGCTATAGCCCAGCGTCGGGGCAGTATTGGCGGTCACGTTGACCGTCAAATCACCCGTGCCGGTCAGACTGCCGTCGGAAACTTGAAACCGCACGGTGCCGCTGGTCGCGCCACACGCGGCGCTGACTTGCGCGGTGATCGTGCCGCCGGTGTTGGTGATGCCGCTGACGGTGATGCCGGTCGCCGTGCCGCCCGCGATTTGGGTGACGGTCAAGGAACCCGCCGCCGTTTGGGCGTCGGCCACGGTGCCGACAGTGACGGCTGCACCCGCCGGGCTGCCTTGCTGCCGTGTGAGCGCCGCTGCCGGCGTAAAGGTTGGCGCTGTGTTGACGGCCGACACGGTCAGCGTAAAGCTTGCGTCAAAGAAGGCGCCGCAATTATCGGTGGCGCGAATCGTGATCGTATGCGTTCCCACCGGCATGGCGTTGCTGATCGTAACCGCGCCGGTTCCATTGTTGACCGAAATCGTCCCGCCGTATGTGCCCTGGCCTTGCAGCACAATCGTGTTGACCGCGCCGTTATCCGTTGGCCCGGTCGCCGCGTTGACTGTTGTCGCCCCGCCTATGGCTACGTTGGCGTTGGCATAGGTCAGTGTGGGCAACGTATTGGCCGTGACGTTGACGGTCAAATCGCCGGTGCCGGTCAACGCGCCATCCGAAACCTGAAAGCGCACCGTGCCGGAGGTTGCCGTGCAACCGGCGCTGACCTGCGCGGTGATCGTGCCGCCGGTGTTGGTGATGCCGCTGACCGTGATGCCGGTTGCCGTGCCGCCCGCGATTTGTGTGACGGTCAACGAACCTGCCGCCGTTTGCGCGTCTGTCACCGTGCCGACCGTGACCGCCGCGCCCGCTGCGCTGCCTTGTTGCCGTGAGAGCGCCGCTGCGGGCGTGAAGCTCGGCGCGGTGTTATTGACCGTCAGCGTGAAGCTGGCATTCGTCGTTGCATTGCAATTGTCAGTGGCGGTGACGGTGATGGTGTGTGTGCCAAGCGGCGCCGCGTTGCTGAACGAGACTACGCCGGTAGTCGGGTTGACCGAAATGGTGCCGGTGTAGGTGCCTTGCGATTGCAGGCTGTAACCAGTGATCGAACCGTTGTCGGTGGCCGTGGTGGGCGAATTTGTGGTGGAACCGCCGCCATTCACCGCCGCATTGGCGTAAGCCAGCGTCGGCGCGGTGTTGGCCGTCACGTTGACCGTCAAATCCCCAGTGCCGGTCAGACTGCCATCCGAAACCTGAAAGCGCACCGTGCCGCTGGTCGCGTTGCAAGCGGCGCTGACTTGCGCGGTGATCGTGCCGTTGGTATTGGTGATGCCGGTGACGGTGATGCCCGTCGCAGTGCCGCCCGCGATTTGGGTGACGGTCAGCGAACCAGCGGCGGTCTCGTTATCCGTTACCGTGCCGACCGTGACTGCTGCGCCTGCCGCGCTGCCTTGTTGGCGCGCAATGGCGGCAGCGGGCGTGAAGGCCGGCGCGGTGTTTGACGCTCCGGCACAGTTGCCGGTGAAAACCTGGGCGCGAATCAGCCAGTCGCCAGGGGCGGCGCTGAAGGTGGCGCCGTTGTCAGAGGAAATGTAGGAACGATTCGCGGTCAGTGTGCCATCGTGCAAACCGGAGCAAGTATTGGTTGGGAAGCTGAAGCCCACCACGAAGTCGCCGGAGTTGATCGTGACCGGGGTAATCGCATAGCTGGTAAATGACCCCAAGGCGCCGACGGTGGCGTTGACGGATTGGAAACTCACTCCATTGATGTTGGTACTGCCGCTGGGATTCGGGGCGGCCACCACGGTAAAGGCCGTCCCTTGGGCAATCCCTTGAAAGCCGCTGAATTCAACCAGGACATTGCTCAGCGTGGCGGGGTAGGCGGACGGGGTGGTGCGCACTACGTAATACGCGCCAGCGCCAAAACCATTGCAATTCGAGCCGAAACCGCCGTCGTAAGTCAGGGTCACCGCGGCATTGGGGCAGATGATCAGCGCCGCGGTTTGCAGATTGGTGCAACCGGCTTTGACGATGGTCAGCGGGCCGGTCGTCGCGCCGGCGGGCACGGTCAGCGTGATTTGCGTATTGCTGTTGACGGTGCAATTGGCGCTGGGGCAATTCACATTCGCGCCGGTGAAATTGACCGCCGTCACGCTGGTGAAATTGATGCCGGTCAACACGACCTGGCCGCCGATGTTGATAATTGGGGGACTGAAGTTGCTCACCGCCGGACAGCCGTCGCCGGGCGTGAGGCTGAAATCAGCGTCCGAAATGTCGAAGTAAATGTTGCCGAGAGCTTCGACTTTGACACGCGCCATCGTGCTGAGCAGGCCATTGGGAAAGGTGACGCTTTGGCTGCCGTCGTTCGGCGTGCTGGCGGCCAACACGATAGGGAACGTGTTGCCGCCATCGGTCGAGAGTGAAAGCTTGACGTTGGCCGTATTGATCGGCGCGCCGCTGGTGCCCGCCACATTCCAGGTTACAGCGGTCGCCGCGCCGCCGGTGATGTTGTTGGCGCCATTCGGAGAAGTCACCGCAAAAGGGCCTGAAGGGCCATCCACCGTAATCACGGCAGTCGCTTCGTTGACGCCGCCGCCGCCAGCGCGATTGTCACGAATCGTCGCGCGGAAGTTCATCGTGCGCGCCACGCTCGGCGGGTTCTCGCCGGTAATGAACCCACCCACGGTCGCGGGCGGCACATTGGCGTTGTTCAGAATGTAGGTCAGGCTCGGAAACGTGCGCGCCGGACTGCTAGCGGCTGGGTAGGGACGAAAGAGCGGGCGCGTCGTCGTGTTTGGGTCCCCCGCCTGATCGCCGTAGAGCGGATTGGGATACAGCGAACCGCCCGCGTCTATTTGATCCCAGGTGTAAGTCAGATTGGGCACGTCAGCGACATCGGCATCCGCGCCGCTGGCCGTGAGCGTAAACGGCGTTTGTTTCGGGATGGTGAAGTTGCCGCCCGCCGTGACCGTCGGCACGTTGTTGCCAGTGGCAATCCAATTCCCGTTGTTGCAAGTGGCGGCGGCGAGGATCGTCGTGATTTGCGCAAAGCTCCCGGCGTGCAGCCTGAATTCTTTCCCGGACAGATTGTTGGTGGTGCAAATTCCGCCATAAGACATCAGCGTCGAACCGCTGGCGACCTCGTAGGCCGTCGCGCCGGAACGGTTACCCGCCGCGCAGTTGCCCGAGGCTTCCAGCGCATTGAAGGTATGCGAAGCGCCCAATTCATGGCCGAATTCGTGGGCGATCACGCCCAGTTGGCCCGATTGGCCGGACGGGCCGCTAAACAAGGTCGAGCCTTGGGCCTTGCGCTGCCCGCCGCTGGAAGCCGAGCTGTCACAAACAATACCCACACCCGCCAGGCCAGAGCCGCCTGAAGCAATGGTGCCAAAGACGTGGCCGATGTCGAAATTGGCCGAGCCGATGTTCGCGCTCAGCACGGCTGGCACCTCGTTGATCATCGTGTTGTTGTTACCGTTGGTGAAGCCGTCTGGTTCCGCCGTAAAGATGACCGTGTTATTGGTGCCGACCAGCACCAGCCGCACGGCGACTTCCTTTTCCATGATTGCATTGATGCCACTCAGCCAGGTGGCCAGCGACGCTAACGTGTTGGCGACCGTACCGCCGCCGAGATTGGCTTGATTCGTATATTCCACGGTCGTCGCGATGGCGACGCGGTACACGCGCAACGTCCCGCCGACCGACGCCGCTGGCGCATTGGGCGAGGTGGGGCGGGCGGCTCTGGCTTGCTCTTTCTCATCCACCAAACAACGCAATTCCTGCGCGTCCGCCGGCAAATCCTGGCTCGCATAGCTGACATAGGTCTTGATGTCGTCAGAGTGGGCGGGCTGAATGCTGACCGCGCCGTTGTTGGTCAGCACAAAGGCGTGAAAGCCGCGCGGCGACCAAAGCAGGCGCGCAGTGACGGCGGGATTGTCCAGCCCTTGAGCGCGATAGGTTTTGATCGTTGGAAACTTCGCCGCGAGCGCCGGTTCCATCAGGGGAGATTCCTCGATTTGGAAACGCTCGAGTGCGCCCCCAGGCATCGGCAAGGCGAGCACGGCTGTATTGTTGCCCGGCGCGGTGAATTCGCGCGGGGCGCGGCTGAGCACTTCTTCGAGCGCGTTGCTGTTGAGTTGCCAGGCTGTCAGTTGCCCCGCTCTGCCTTCCGCTTGGGTGGTGCCGTTGCGCTGCCAGATCACAGCCGGCGAACTTTGGCTGCCGGGACTGGCTGGGGTGGCGGCCTTGGCGCGCCAGGGGTACCAGTTGATTCCGAAAGCCAGCGAACCTGTGGTCAAAAACAACAGCGCAAAAAGAAAGTGGCGGCGATGGCGAAGCGGGAATTTCATCGTTTTTCTCCTAGTACTCCATCAAGCTGAAAATGAGGGATGTAGGGCGGGATTAAATCCCGCCCTACATCCCGGATGCGCTCTCAGCATCCATCACTTACAGCTTGATGGAGTACTAGCAGACGAGAGCAAGAATTTGTGTAGGGGATAGCTCCAACGCGCGCGTTGAAACTGCGGGCAATTGTCATAGGTGAGATTTCAGGCGAGCAAGCAAATCAATCACTCTGCTGGCGACTTTCCGACGCTTGCGTCACACATCCTCTCATTGGCTAAGGGGGAAATAAAAGGAAAAAGTGTCCTCTAAAAAGAAAAATTCAGGACTTACGCAGAACCATTGCCACAGAGGCACGGAGTCACAGAGGAAAGGCCTGCATGACTGGTAAACTCTCGCTTGCTCTGTGTCTCCGTGCCTCTGTGGCAATGGTTCTGCGTAAGTCCTAAAATTGAGCGCCTTCTTTGACCCGGCCCGCCCACGCAAAGGAACAGCGGCACAACGGTGAACTGGGAAACGCCCTCATCGGGTGTAAGCCTTGTCGCGTCATGTCGCTGTTCCTTTGCGCCGCGTGCTTATGTGCTTTCTCGTCAACGCACGCCATAAGCCGGCACAGGCACATCGCCATTTTGCCCCTGGTTTTGAATCAGAAAGCTGCCGTTGCTGCTGCGCTTGACGAACCAAGTCCCAGAGCGTCGCCAGACCGCAATATCCGCCTTGCCATCGCCGTCGTAATCGCCCGGTGTCGGCACATCGAAGTAGGGCGCGTAATTCGCCCCCCACAGATCGAGGATAAAACCGCCATCACTGCTTTTGCGGATGTACCAGATCGAATCCGCCCCGCGCCAGATCGCCAGGTCGGCTTTGCCATCGCCGTCATAATCCGCCGGTACCGGCGTGTCGAAATACGGCGCATAGCCCGCCCCCCATTGGATGCTCGTCACGGTGTTCGTTGAGCTGTTCAGGATGAGCCAGTTCGGTGTGGGCGCAATCGCGCCGGGCCGGAAGACGGCCAAGTCGGTCTTGCCATCGCCATCGTAATCGGCAGGCACTGGGATGTCGCCGTTCTGGCCGTGCGTCTGAATCAGGAACGAGCCATTCGAACTGCGTTTGACATACCAAGTGCCATCGCGCCGCCAGACGGCGATGTCGGTCTTGCCGTCGCCGTCGTAATCACCCGGCGTGGGAATGTCGAAATACGGGGCGTAGTTCGCGCCCCAGAATTGCAGGATGGCTTGGCCGTCGCTGCTCTTGCGGATGTACCAGATCGAATCCGCGGCTTTACCATCGCCGTCATAATCACCGGGCACGATGGTATCGAAATAGGGCGCATAACCCGCGCCCCACTGCTGCGTGGCGGTTAGCCCATTATTGCTGTTGAGCACCATCCAATTCGGCACGGGCGGGGCGGCGCTGGGGCTGAAGACGCCCAGATCGGTTTTGCCATCGCCATCGAAATCGGCTTTGACCGCCAGCCCGCGATTTTGCGTCACCGTGAACGTCTGCCCGGCGATGGTCAGCGTGCCGCTGCGTTGCGGGCCGGGGTTGCGCGCAACGCTGAACATCACGGTGTTGTTGACATCTGAAAGGATAGTCAGCCAGGGCGCATTGCTCGCTGCCGTCCAACCGCAAACGCCGGGCGTAGTGACGGTGACGCTGCCAGCGCCGCCGCTGCCGGGAAAAGTTTGACTGGTCGGATTGATCGCGTAACTACAACCTGACGACTGCGTCACGGTCACGGTCTGTCCGGCGATGGTCAGTGTGCCGGTGCGCGCGGGGCCGGTGTTGGCGGCGACGGTGTAATTGGCCGCGCCGCTGCCGGTACCGCTGGCGCTGTTCGGCGTGATCCAAGCCACATCGCTGGTGGCGGGCCAGGCGCAACCGCCGGTCGTGGTGACGTTGCTGCTGCCATTGCCGCCCCCCGCGCCCAGGTTGGCGCTGGTTGGGCTGATGTTGAAGGTGCAGCTTTGCGCTGCTTGCGAGACGCTGACGGTTTGACCGGCCACGGTCAGCGTGCCGCCGCGCGCGGGGCCGACATTCGGCGCGACGGTGAAATTGACTGTGCCGTTGCCCGCGCCGCTCGCGCCGCTGGTGATCGTGATCCAGGGTACGTTGCTGCTGGCCGTCCAACCGCAGCCACCAACTGCGGTAACGTTGGTGCTCGCGTTGCCGCCAGTGCCCGCGACGTTGTGGTTGGTGGGTGCCAGGCTGGTCGTCGTGTTGACGGTCGTTTGCGTGTCCGGCGGCGCGGCCGGGTTCGCTTCAAAGTTGCCCGCCCGATCGCTGGCAATGCTGTAGAAGCGATAGGTATGTCCCTGTTCGCCGATGAAAAACGCCGACGTGGCCGACGTTGAACGATACGGTGAATAAGGCCCGCCGTTGTCAGAAACGTAAATCAAAAAGCCGCCGATGCCGGAATCGGGGTCGCTGCCCGACCATTGCACGTTGAAGCTGGCGCACGAATTCGCGGGCAACGCCGTGACCTGACTGGTGGGCGGCGTGATGTCAATCGTGTTGCTCCACACCGGCGTATCAATCGGCGGGTTCGCGTCAAAAACAATCCGCGCCTGATTGGTGATGACCGTGCCGGTGGTGAGACCCGCTTTGGGCGCGACGGTGAAGAGCACGCGGCCTTCGCCTTGTGGCGAGGTGACGTTGGGCGGCAGGAAGCCCAGCACCGGGTTGGTGGTCGGTTGCCCGGTGGCCGGATCAATCGAAGCGAACGTCCACGTAATCAAGCCTGTGCTTTGATTGAAACTCACGTTGATGCGCGCGAACAAATTCGTCTGCGGGCGCAGGTCAACATCGGTGTTGAAAGTTTTGCTGCCCGGCGGCGGAATCACCAATTTGTTGCCGAAAGCGATGGGGCCGAGTTCAAAGGTGCTCAACTCCACCTTGGCCGGGTCGAGTTGATCGGTGATGACCACGTCTTGCGCGGCGGCGGTAGCTTCCGCTTTGTTCTCGAATAGGACGGCGTAAGACAGCGTGGGTTGGATGCCGATGTAATGTTGCGCGCTGGCGCCGTCAGGGCCGAGCTTCAGGTTAGGATCGCCGGAGACGATAACCTGACCTTGCTTGCCCGCGCCGCCGCCGTTGCCGAAACAATTATCGAAGAAGTTAATCGCGGACGTGGTGCATTGAAAGACCGCAAAAACTTCTCCGATAGGCGAACAATTGATAGCCGCGTGCACACCGCCCCAGGCGATCCCGGCAAAAGTACCAGCGACATCGCCACTGCCCGTGCGCGGATCAAAGCTTGTCGCCGCTAGTGAAGTCAGCGCTTGCCCGCCAAACGCCGCGAGCGAGTCGGCGCACAGCAGCGGCGGAAACGCTACGCTCCCGCAATCAAAGACCAAACTGATGAAGGACTGAATGCACTTCGGCGAAGGCGCGAAGCCAGCCTGCGGCGCATTCGGCGCGTTGGGGGAATTGGGCGGACGTGGTGCGCTGGGGAAGGTCATCACCAACGGTATACCGGGCGTCGCCAGAATGTTGAACTGCGCGTGGGCGTATGTGAAGACATCGGCTACGCGCAATTTAACGGTGACCTCGCGCACACCGCCTGCCGGTACCATTGGGTAAAGAATAACGCCTTCGTTGCGGCCGTTACTGCGCGTTGTGAATGACGCCTGGCTGTAATCAACCGGCGGGACGCCCGCCGGTTGCGGCGGATTGATGATGGTAAAGCCCGGCGTCAGCGTGATGAAATCCGGCACCGAAACTCTGACCGGCACGACAAAGGCGTCCACATTGCCGCGATTGCCGCAGACAATGGTGTAGGTTTGATCGCGCCCGCCTCTGAGGTAGTTATAGCCCAGAATCTCGGTATAGAGTTGCGGCGCGCGCCCTTCTTCGACAGTGAAGCCGCTGGTGATGGTACGCGTTTGGCCGCCGGGATTGGTGACGACCACGTCATACACGCCGCGCGCCTTGCCCGTCAGATCGAAGGTCGCATTCATCCGGTTGCCGAATTCATAAACCGCAACCTGCTCGCCCACGATGTCCGGCTGCCCCGTCCGAACCAGCTTGATTGTTGCGCCAATGTTCATGCCAGTACCGAAAATCACGCAAGATGCTGTGCCGGTGTCGCCGCCGCGATTGGCTCTGATCTCGGTCAACGCGAACATGCTTTGCTGGCCGCCCAGCTTGGTGATGAACACGTCATCACCCGCGCTCAAGGTTGGTTGCAGGTTGGTGACCACCGGAAAGTTCGTCGAACTGGTGACGCCGGTTACGTAGATGTTGCCGTCGCTCGTCGCCGTCAAGCTCTGCGCGACGTCGTTGTTGTTGCCGCCAAGAAAGGTGGAAAAGAGCCGCGCGGTGCCGGTCGCATTCAATTGCGTGACAAAGGCATCGCTCGCGCCGCCGCCGTAAGTGAGTTGCACCGCGCCGGTCAAAGGGAAATCTGTTGAACTGGTCGCGCCGGCCACGTAAGCATTGCCAGCTCCATCCACGACGACATCCAGGCCAAAGTCGCTGCCGTTGCCGCCGAGATAGGTTGAGTAAACGAGCGCCGAACCCGTGGGGCTGAGCTTGGTAATAAAGGCATCGCCGTTGCCGCCGTTGGCCGGTTGCAGCGGATTTCTCGTCGGGAAGTTGGTAGAGGCCGTGTCCCCGGAAAGATAAGCATTGCCTGCCGCGTCCACAGCCAGCGCCAGGATTTCGTCTTGGGCGTTGCCGCCCAGATAGGTCGAATAGAGCAAGGCGTTGCCCGCCGCATTGATTTTGGTCACAAAGCCGTCCCGCGACCCTCCGCCAAAAGCCGGCTGAAAGGCGTTCAACACCGGCAGGTTGGTCGAATTGGTTGGCCCGGCCAGATAGATATTCCCCGTGCTGTCCACCGCCAACGCATCGCCTACGCTCAGCCCCGAACCGCCATCATCGCCGTTGCCGCCGAAGTAAGTGGCATAGAGCAGCGAAGCCATGCCCGTCTGGGTCGTATCGAATTTGGCGACGAATTCGTCCAGGTTACCACCGTTGGTGGCTTGCAACGGATTTTTGACGGGCAGGTCGGTTGAATTCGTAATGCCGCTGACCCACACGACACCGGCGTCATTCACGGCGAGATCGCGGCTGTTCTCGAAACCCGTGCCGCCGAAGTAAGTCGAATAGAGCAACGCATTGCCCGCCGGATTGAGCTTGGCGAGCGAGCTATCATAAAAACCCGTGTTAGTCGTGCGGAAGGCATTGGCCGTCGTCGGGAAATTGGTTGAAGTCGTGGTGACCGCAACATAGACGTTACCAGTTGCGTCTACGCCCAAAGCGCCAGCCAGGAGGTCATCGCCGTTGCCGCCGAGATAGGTGGAATAGACGAGCGCCGAACCCGCCGCATTCAGCTTTGTGATAAAGGCGTCGCGGCTCCCGCCGCCGTAGTTGGGTTGCAGCGGATTGGCGCTGGGAAAGTTGGTGGAGGTCGTGAAGCCCGCCAGATAGGCATTCCCGTTGTTATCCACGACGACACGCTCGCCGGTTTCATTGTTGTTGCCGCCCAGATAGCTGGAATAGATGATCACCGGATCAATCACCAGCGGCAACTCTTTGTCGTAAGCATCCACCGCGAAGCTGACTTCATTCGCCCCGCTCAGCACATAACGTCCGGCGAGTTCTGTGCGTCCGCCCGACGTTTGCTGATAAACCACGGGCGCGCGAAAGCGCGGACCCTCCGGTTCGTCCTGCAAACTCAATTCGCCGTTGTCGGCCACGCGCAACGCGCCCGCGCCGCTTACCGCCAGCTTGATGACGTTGAGATCAGCCCCCGGCGCGACGATCAAGTCGTATTCCACCTGCCGCCCGTTGCCATAAAAGACCAGATCAATCCCAGGATAGATTGCGCGGTAGCGTACTTTGGCGTAGGTCGGTACATTGGTGCGCCACTGGCGTGGGTCGTTGCCGATGAAGTGATTGTTTTGGCCCGGCAATTCATCTACGCCCTCGACCAACGGCGCGGGGTTCGCCCCGATCAGGCGCAACCGCGTCACCTGGGAATTGCGGCGTGCGGCATGCGGCGAGTGGAGTGCGGAGTGTAGTGTTTGCGCTGTCGCAGACGGCTCAGCGGTTGGCCCCGCGAACGTTTGCAGCACGATCTCATCCGCTGTCAGTGACAGGCTGTAGCCGTTGCCGCGCGCGCGGAATTTGACTTGGCTGTCGGTTTGGCCTTGATTGGCTTCAAAACTGAGCGGCAGTTGGCCAAAGGCCGCCAGCGAGGGAGCCACCGGCGTCGGGGAGGCGTTGGCATGCGGCTGTTTAGCCCACCAACCCACACTCAGCAAGAGCAGACTCAGCGTGCCGAAAAGGGCGACTTTGAATGAACTAGCGGGCTTGAACTGCATGAATCCTCCTTAAAATACGAGCTTAAATGCGGGCAGATGTAGACCTGCCTGCGGGTGTCAACGAAGCAGACTTGGCTAGGCTTCGCTGGCGTTTAACGGGCTTGAACAAACGCCACGGCGGTGCCGTCTGCCAACCTGAATTGCCTCTGCCCGGTAATGCGCAAACCGGTCGCGCATTGGCTCAGTTAGAGCAAAGTATTTTTATGTGCAGTTGAATTCGCTCGGTTGGTTGGCCCGGAGGAGGTTTTTCGTTTTGGCGGAATACAGGGGTAACAGCAAAATAGATAACGCCCGCTTCCACGTGTTTAGATTACACGCGGAAGCGGGCGTTAAGTTTGGAACAAGGCCAGCGCGGTGTTACCGCACGCCAAACGCGGGCACGGGCACATCCCCGCTTTGCCCCTGGTTTTGGATCAGGAACGAACCATTGCTGCTGCGTTTGACGAACCACGTCCCTGAACGTCGCCAGACTGCAATATCCGCCTTGCCGTCACCGTCATAATCCCCTGGCGTCGGAATATCGAAGTACGGCGCATAGTTCGCCCCCCACAAATCCAGCATTGGGCTCCCCGGATTCGCGCTCGGCCGGATGTACCAAATCGAATCCGCGCCGCGCCAGATCGCCAAGTCCGCCTTGCCGTCACCGTCATAGTCCGCCGGGACTGGCGTGTCGAAGTACGGTGCATAGCCCGCCCCCCATTGAAGACTGGTCACTGTATTCGTCGAACTGTTCAGGATGATCCAGTTCGGCACAGGCGCAATGGCGTCAGGCCGGAAAACGGCCAAGTCAGTTTGGCCATCGCCGTCATAATCCGCCGGCACCGGGACGTCGCCGCTTTGCCCAAACACCTGAATCAGGAACGAGCCATTCGAACTGCGTTTGACATACCAGGTGCCATCGCGCCGCCAGACGGCGAGGTCGGTCTTGCCGTCGTTGTCATAATCGCCGGGCACCGGGATGTCGAAATACGGCGCATAGTTCGCGCCCCAGAGATCGAGAATAGCGCCGCCATCCGAAGATTTGCGGATGTACCAGATGGAATCGGCGCCGCGCCAGATGGCGTGATCGGTCTTGCCGTCGCCGTCGTAATCGCCCGGCACGATCACGTCGTTATAGGGCGCATAACCCGCGCCCCATTGCTGCGTAACGGTTGCACTATTGCTGCTGTTGAACACTGTCCAATTCGGCGTTGGCGCAATGGTGTTGGGGCTGAAGATGCTCAGATCGGTTTTGCCGTCGCCGTCGAAATCGGCCTTCTTGGCGCGCACGATGCCGCCGCCGCCGCCGGAAGTGATCGTGAAGTTGGTGTTGGAAATATCGAAGAAGATATTGCCCAGCGCTTCGACTTTGAGGCGCGCCTGCGTGGTCGGCAGGTTCGGGATATTGATGATGGCGGAGCCATTGTTCAGCGCGCTGCCGGCCAACACGATTGGGAAGCTCTGCCCGCCATTAGTGGAAAGCGTAATCTTCACATTGCTGCAACTGACGGGCGCGACGTTGGTATTGGCTACATTCCAGGTGACGAGTTGCGCGGTTCCACCTGGGATGGTGACGGGCGTGTTCGGTGCCGTCACGACAAAGGGGCCGGCGTCGGCGCGCGTGAAGACTTGCAGCGTGGCATCTTGAATGCCGCCGCCGCCCGCGCGGTTGTCGCGCGCGATCACTCTGAAATTCAACGTGCGCGTCGTCGTCGCCAACGCTTCGCCGACGCTGCTGGTGTTGGCCAGCAAATCGGCGAGCCTGGGAATCGTGCGCGTCGGCCCGGTCGTGGGGTTATACGAACGCATGATCGGGCGATTGCCATTGTCAGTGTTGGGCGGGGCCGCCGTGCCGAGATCGTATTGTTCCCAGCAATAGCTCAGTGTGTCGCCGTTCACATCGCTGCCCGACGCGGTTAAGGCAAAGGGCGTTTGCGCGGGAATCGTAAAGCTGGCACCCGCGTTGACCGTGGGCGGGTTGTTGCTTGTGCCGGTAGCAACCGCGCAGCCACCGCCGGTGCCGTTGATGAAGGCGTAAATCTCTTCCAGGCTTTTGGCGTGAAAGTAATCATCGCTGTGCGGTTGCAAATCCTCTGCGCCGCAGATGCCGGCATAGGCCATGATCGTCGAGCCGCTGCCGGTTTCGTAGGCTGCCGCAGCGGCGCGATTGCCGCTGCAAGAGCCGGTCGTGCCGTTGAAGGTGTGATTGCCGCCAAATTGATGGCCCATCTCGTGGGCTACGTAATCAATGTCGAAGCCGTCGCCGACGGGCGCTGAATTGCCCGTCACGCCGCGCGCTTTGCTGCCGCTGACGCAAACGGAACGCAAGCTGGCAACGCCGCCACCGCCCGTGCTGAAAACATGTCCGATGTCATAGTTGGCCGCGCCGATCACGCTGTCGAGCGTCGTCTGATTCTGGCCCAGCATCGTCGAGCCGCTGCTATTTGTGTACGGGTCAGTCGCGGCATTGGTGAAGATGACGCTGTCATTGTTGGCGACCAGCACCATGCGCACGGCGACTTCGCGTTCGTAAACGCCGTTGACGCGATTCATCGAAGTCACCATCGCGGACAGCGCGCCTGCCACCGTGCCGCCGTGGAAGGCTGTGTATTCGCCCGTCGCCGCGAGCGCCAGCCGATAGGTGCGCAGCGTTGTGCCGCCGGTTAAGAAGGGACTGGCGGGCGGCGCGGGCGAGGCCGCCAATTCGCTTTGCGCGAAGCATTCAACCGCCCAACCCGGTTTGCGCAATTCGTGCTTGGCATAGCTGAGATAAAAATCCGCATTGCCTCTGGCCAACGGGTCAATGTAAGTGGTTTCGCCCGCCGACAAAATCATGGCGTGAAAGCCGGTCAGCGTGACATCGAACCGCACCGAAGCGGTTGGGTCATCCAGCCCTTGCCCGTAATAGGTTTTAAGGGCAGGGAATTTGGCGGCCAGTGCCGGCGCCATAATCGGCGCTTCGACAAAGCGGAAACGGCCCATGCCGTCTGCGGGCAGGGGCATCTCGATGATGAGCTGTTTGGATTGTGCTTCCGGCGTGCGTTCGAGCGGTGCTTGCGCCAGCAGTTGGGCCAAGGCGGTTTGGTTCAAACGCAACCCGCGATAAGTCAGCGGGTGCACCCAGCGCTCACCGCTCACGCCGTTGAGTTGCGTCGCGGAAACATCCTGCCAGAGCGGCTCGCTTTGCGCGGCGGCTTGGCTGGGTTGAATCAGAAAATGTTGGATGAAGACAGCGAGGCAGAAGGCCAGTGTCAGACCTGCGCTGAAAACGTGCAGGCGAAGCTTGCGGGGGAAGTGTCTCATTGAAGTTTCCTCTTAAGGACATGCGAATTTGCGATGGATTGTGGGGTTAAGGCGGGCTAGGTTACACGGCGTTTGGGGGTGAGTAAAGTCGGGCGGCCCAATGGCAAAGATGGTTGGTAAAAGTAATGTGGACGCCGCTATAATCGCCGCTGTTCACTCTGTTGGAAGTGAACGGACAGCCCAATGAGCGCAACCAAAACCCAAACGTTTCGCAGTCGCTAAGGAGGCAATATGAAGATGAAGCCGTTATTGATAACGCTGGCATTGTTGGCCGGACTGGCGTGCTCCAGCTATGCTCAAACAACAGAGCCGTCAAAGGAGGCCGGAACCGGAGTTTTGCAGAATGTGACTTTCAAGGATGTCGAGGTGAAAGATGCGATCAAACAGATTGGCCGAACCTTGAAGGTGAATGTGGTGTTTGATGAATCAGTTCGAGTACAACTCAAATTAAACATCGAGCTACAGGATGTGACACTGGAAGCCGCACTGAAGATTATTTTTATTCAGCAAAAACTTCGTGCCAGTTGGATCGAGGAGCGAACTATCATCGTGTATAGCGACTATCAGCAAGCGCGGGAGCGATTCCAGGAGTTCAAGGTTTGGGAGCCAAAGAACAAGCTTAGCAAGTGAGGAACGCAATCAATCAAGCACCAGTTCGTCCGCCAATCGGCTGGCGCTGAGGGATTGCATCTGCGAGGTTAATCGTGCATAGTGCAAGCGTTCATTCCTTCTCTCGCGCATCAACGGTGATGCGCCACCAGCCTCTCCTTCAGAGTGGCGGCGTTAATTGGATAGTTCGAGAGCAGGCCGATCACTAACACAGAAGCCGTTCCTCTGAACGTCCGAACGCAAGCCTTCGCTGCTACCGTTACACCGAAGCCCCTTACATTCGAAGCTTCTCTTAACACTCCTTAGAGGAGAGGTATATCCACCTATGAAACTTTATGTTGGCAATTTGTCGTTCCAAACTTCAGACGGAGAATTGGAAGAATTGTTTTCCGGTCTGGGCACGGTAAATTCAGCCTCCGTGGTCACCGATCGTGACACGGGCCGTTCACGCGGTTTCGGCTTTGTCGAAATGTCATCGCGCGAAGAAGGTCTGGCCGCCATTGAGCAACTCGATGGGCGCGAGATCAATGGCCGCAACCTGACCGTGAATGAAGCCAAACCCCGCGAGAATCGCGGCGGTGGCGGCGGCTTTGGCGGCGGCGGCGGTCGTGGCGGCGGTGGCGGTCGTGGCGGTGGCGGCGGTCGTGGCGGCGGTGGCGGTTACGGCGGCGGCGGCGGCGGCGGCCGTTCGCGCTACTAAGCTCGCCTAACAGTCAGGCACGGGTCGTGGAGCGTGCGTCACGACCGCGACCCGTGCTTCTGCATGGTGAATTTATGTGGCGCGATAAGGAATGCAATGAGTTTTTCAGAATTGGGACTCGACGCCGCGTTGGTGCGCCGTTGCGAGTCTCTTGAATACACCGAGCCGACGCCCATTCAGGCTGCGGCTATCCCGTTGGTTATCAGCGGGTCAGATTTAATCGGCTGTGCCGCGACAGGCACAGGCAAGACAGCGGCTTTTTTACTGCCGCTGTTACAAAGATTGGCGGGTCCTACTTTTCCGGGTAAACCGGCCAGTAAGTCAGTGCGTGCGCTCATTCTGGCGCCGACGCGTGAATTAGCCGGACAAATCACCGCCAGCTTGCACGAACTGGACGGGTCGCAACGCACGAAGGTTGCTACGCTGACCGGGGGCGCCAGCATGACACGGCAACGGGCGGCGTTGTTGCGTGGCCCCGCCGTCGTTATCGCCACGCCCGGACGTATGCAGGATCATTTGGATTCCGGCCTGCTCAGTCTCGCACAGGTTGAAACGTTAGTGTTGGACGAGGCCGACCGTATGCTTGATATGGGTTTCTGGCCAGCGATTCAAAGGGTGCTGGCGCGCTTGCCTGTGAAGCGGCAAACGCTGCTCTTTTCCGCGACGATGTCACCGGCCATCGAACGCATCGCGCGGCAGAATATGCGTCAGCCGCAATTGATCGAAGTCAGTCCGCGCGGCAAGGCTGCGATCACTGTCACACAGAAAGCCTATCCGGTTGCGCTGGAATCCAAAAATGCGTTGCTGTTCGATCTGCTTGAACGCGAGCGGTTCGAGCGTGTGTTGGTGTTTACCCGCACACGGCGCGGGGCTGAACGCCTGGCCCGACTCTTGTCGGCGCGCAAACATCAGGTCGAGCGCATTCACGCGGATCGCTCACAACCCCAACGCGAAGCGGCTTTGCGCAGCTTCAAAAATGGCGGTTGCCGTGTGCTGGTGGCGACCGACATCGCCGCGCGCGGGATTGACGTGGAGGCCATCTCGCACGTCATCAATTTCGATGTGCCGGTGGCGCCCGAAGATTATGTCCATCGCATCGGGCGCAGTGGCCGCGCCGGTAACGAAGGGCAAGCTATCACGCTGGTCACGCTGGCCGAAGAACCGGCCTTGCGCGCCATCGAAAAGCTGACGCAACAGCCGATTGAACGTGTCCTGTTGCCCGCCTTTGGCGGACGGGAATTGTTAGTCAAACCGCCTGTGAATCCCATCGCTTCAACGCGGCGGCAGAGCGGGTACGGCAGCGGCGTGCGCTCTTTCTCACCGCGCCGCGCGGGCCGTTGAAGGGTTCACTAGCATCAATCAGCAAACGCTCAAAAAGAAGCGCCCGCCAGTTTTGCACTGGCGGGCGCTTCTTTTTTGAAATTGGCGCGCAAAGACGAATTGCATTGCGCTTTGACCTGCTCAGAACTTACGCAAAAACTTGCCACAGAGCCAGACCAAGAACTTCTCCAACAAACGACAAATCTCTGTGGCTCCGTGCCTCTGTGGCAATTCTGCGCGCCCTGCTGCTGCTTATCTCACGCCGTAGGCAGGCACGGGCACATCGCCGCTTTGTCCATACCCCTGCCCCAGGAAAGAGCCGTTACTGCTGCGTAACACAAACCAAGTGGCACTGGCCGGACGCCAGACGGCGATGTCCGCCTTGCCATCTCCGTCGTAATCACCAGGGCAGGGAATGTCGTTGTAGGGGGCATAACTAGCGCCCCACAAACGCAAGATCGGTTGAAAATCGCTGCTCTTGCGGATGTACCAGACCGAATCCGCGCCACGCCAGATCGCCAGATCAGCTTTGCCATCGCCGTCATAATCGGCTGGCACAGGCGTGTCAAAGTAGGGAGCATAGCCAGCGCCCCACTGAATGCTGGTGACGGTGTTCGTCGCGCTGTTCAGGATCAACCAGTTCGGATCAGGCGCCAGCGCACCAGGCCGGAAGATCGCGAAGTCCGTTTTGCCATCGCCATCGTAATCGGCGGGTACCGGAATGTCGCCGTTTTGCCCCAGCGCTTGAAGCAAGAACGAACCATTGCTGCTGCGTTTGACATACCAGGTGCCATCGCGCCGCCAGACGGCGATGTCCGTTTTGCCGTCGCCGTCGAAATCGCCCGGCGTGGGAATGTCGAAATAGGGCGCATAGTTCGCGCCCCACAAATCCAGAATGAAGCTGCCATCCGAAGACTTGCGGATGTACCAGATCGAATCCTGCCCGCGCCAGATGGCGTGATCGGCCTTGCCGTCGCCGTCGTAATCGCCGGGCACGATGGTGTCCAAATACGGTGTATAACCCGCGCCCCATTGCTGCGTGGCGGTTAGGCCATTGTTGCTGTTGAGCACCGTCCAATTCGGAGATGGCGCAATGGTGCTGGGACTCCAGACGCTCAGATCGGTTTTGCCGTCGCCGTCGAAATCGGCCTTGACGGCCACTCGATTGACCTTTAAGGAGAGCGCCTTTTGCGCCTGTACCATTTGAGAATCCGTCACGCGCACTGTGAAGTTAAACGTGCCGGCTTGTGTAGGTGTGCCCGCGAGTGCGCCAGCGTTATTAAAACTCAAACCGGCGGGCAGTGCGCCGGATAGCAGGCTCCAGGTGTAAGCGGGTATGCCGCCCGTGGCCTGCAAGTTTTGCGCGTAGGGTTGGCCGGTTTTGCCATCCGGTAACGTGGCTGTCGCGACAGCCAAATCACCAATCAGGAGCGAGTAGTTGCGTTGGCCCAGGCAATTTTGCGCATCAATCACACTCACTATCAGCGGGAAACTACCTGCTTGAGTCGGTGTGCCGGAAAGCAAGCCCGCCGGGGTGAAACTTAATCCCACCGGTAACGCGCCAACCAAGCCGAAAGAAACTGCGCCCGTGCCGCCGCTTTGCATAAACGTCTGTGCATAAGGGTTGCCGATGTTACCCGCCGGGATGGTGGGCGGATTGACCGTGAGCGTCCCGCAGGTGGTGTTGTTGCAACAGGTCGCGGTCGTCGTCGTCAGGTTCAAGCGCCAGCCGGTCAGCGCGCCTGTGTCGCCATCGGCATCGTCCATCAAATAAAGGCTCCACGTGCCGTTGGGGTTCAGGTTGTTGAAGACCGTCAAACTCGGTTCGGCATACGGCCCGGCGGGCGCGGGCGCATTGAAGATGTCGCCGTCGCCATAATTCGTGGGGCGAAACGTGCCCGCGCTGATGGCTGTGGCATTCGGCAAGGCTACGGCTGCATCGTCCAAGGTGAAGCTCAGATTGCTGAGATCGGTATCGCCACCGCAGTCAGAGACAAGCAATACTTTTTGCCCGGTAGGCCCGACCAGCAGGATGTCCAGATCGTCAGGGTTCGTGTGCGTCAGCCCGTTCAGCGTCACCGTCACTTTGCTGACCGTGCCCGTCACGCCCGAAACATTGATCGTCGAGGGATAAGGCGTGGCTGGGCCGGTGGTCGTGGCGGGCGCGCCTGACGGAATGGTGAGCGCGGCGCTGCTGTTAAAGTTCACCGTCGTCGCCATCAACTGACCCAGGCTGATGGCGAAACTGACATTGCCAAGATTGGTCGCGCCATCCTGCAAATTCAAGGTTGCGCTGAGCGTGCCGCCGCAGACACCCACCGCAGTGAAGGTGAAATTGCGCGCCACCGCCGGGCCGCCTGCCGCGAGCACGCCGTAGGTTTGCGCCGCGCTTGGATTGATGACGCCGCCCGTAGCCTGCAAGGTCGCGATCAGGTTGGACGTGCCAAGCGTGCCTACGTTTTGCAGTGCCAGACTCATCGTCACGGTCTCAGCCGGATCAACCATGTTATTGGCGGGCAGACAGGTTTCCGTGACCAGCGTGGCAGTTCCGCCGCTGATCACGGGCTGCGTGGTTTGGGTCGCATTGGCAATCACCAGAGCAAAATCCTGATCAAGCGCGCCGCCAAAATTCGGCACACCATCACCGGCGATATTGGTGGCTTTGACCGTGACGACGAATGAACCGGTCACACCGGCAGGCAGCGTGACGCTTTCGACATTGTTGCGCGTATCGGCCAAACCGCCCGTGACTGAAAATTCGCCTTGATAGACGTTGCCTTTGTAAGTTTGGCCGTTGAGCGTGACTTCGAGATCGAGATTGTTGACAAAGGCATTGCCGACCGTCGAACCGGGCGCATCCGTCCAGGCCAGCGTAATGCGCAGCGGCTTGCTTGAATCCGCAATCACGCCGGTAAAGACGCGCTGCTGGCCGGAACTGGTAAAGATTTCGGCGGCGAGTTGATCGTGCAGGACAGTCTGTTGTGCAAACAACCCGAAGAAGCTGGTTAAGTTGACCTCGCCCAGGCCCTGGTTGTTTGACCAGCGGCTGTCATTGGCGTTGTTGCCGGTCAGGTAGCGCGCCGTATTCAGCAGCACGGCTTTGGTCATCGCGGGGCTAGGCGCGGTTAGTCCTTCATTTAGGAATCGTTGGCGCACCAGAGCCGCTGCTCCTGCCACCGCCGGGGCCGCGTGGCTCGTGCCGGAAGAGGCCGTATAAAACTGCTGCCCGCCAGGAAAGAATTTGATGCCGCCCGGCCCGCCGCATGTCGTGATCCCAAAGGTCGCGTTTAGGTAACAATCGGCAGCCGTGCCATTGCTGCCCGGATTCGAGGCCTGAAAAACACCGCCCGTGATATGTGTGCCGGGCGCGACCAGATCGGGTTTGTTGCGGCCATCGGCGGTTGGCCCCCGGCTGGAGATATTCGCTACGTCGTTGGCGTTGTTGGCTTGGTCATCGGCGATGTTGCAACCATCCGCGCCATTAAACGCATTGACGCCTTCCGCCGCGCCCACCGTGATGACGTTTTTTGCCGAGCCGGGCGAACCGATGGAACCGGAGACCGCGCCATTGCCTGCCGAAAACACGATGACCTGCTCTTGATTCCCGGCGGCGGGGACGGGGGCATTGCTGGGTTGCGCATCGCGCACCAGCGCGTCATAGGCCTGCGCATCAATCGTGTAAGCCCCATTGGTGGGCGCTCCCCAACTGTTTGACGAAATGCGCGCGCCATCCTGATAAGCGCGGGCTTCAACATTGATCAGGTTGGGAAAGGTGTAACGCGAGGGGTCAAAAATAATGGTCGAACCCAGACGCACAAAAGGCGCGACACCCAAGCCGTAGCGGAAGGCTTGCCCGTCGGCGTGCGGAAAAATGTTGAACGGATTGCCCGATGGAACAAAGCCCCCAATGATGTGCGCATTGAGCGTGCCGTGGCCGTCGCAACCTTGCAGCGTACTGGTCAGATTCGGCGTCCCTTCAAAACGGGCATAGGCGATACGGCTGCTGCTGGCAATGTTGCCGCCTAGATAAAGCGCGAAGTGATTGGGGAGCGTGGTGGCGTTATCAACCCCGCTATCCGAAACGTTGACGGCGAAATTCGAGCCGCTGAATTGCGCCTGGGTGAGGCCCTGGGCATTGAGATAACTCAGATAATCAATCGCGTTCGGTTGGCCGCTCGTCAGGTTGCCCGTCAGGATGATGTTCTGGCGCTCGTCCTGCTTGACCGGTTCGGCGTAGCGCATGATCGAGACGATGTCGCGTCGGCCCACTAAAGCTTTTTCAACCGCGCTCAAGGGCAGCCGCACGATCACATTCAGATAGTTCAGCACTCGATACTGCGACTTGATGGGATCGAGTTTTAGCGCATTAATGATTTGCAGCGTGTCCGGGTTGACGGTGGCATCGTTGACCAGTTGGATGGCGAACAGATCGTTTTGATTCGGAATTGTTTGTGCGCCCTTTTGCGCGCGCAGTTCGGCCACGCTGGGATCCAGCTTGAAAGACTCTTCATAGCCGCCATCCCACTGCACATAGGCGCGGCTCGTCGCCCATTCCTGCAATCGCATCAATTCCGCCGCATCGCCATAAACCAAGTAAGTATTGTGCGGGACATAGGCGATGATCGTGACGCCGGTTTTGAGCAGTTCGTTGTACCAAAATGGTTTGATCGGGCCGGCGAATTGCACCAAACGCAACGCTGGCCCGGCTGCAGCCTGGCGGTCTTGCTGCGCACGTGCTTGTTGCAACGCAATGTTTACAGTGTCCAGCACGCCGCTGTTGAGCAGGATCAGGTTTTCCTCGTCTCGCAACTCGTAGCCATTTTCCGGGAGCGCATCAAGCATGGCCTCATCAACACTGAGCAGCCACTCGCGCTCATACTGCGCCAGCAGCCTTGCGCCACGGGCGACAAGGGTTTCTGTGAGAACGCTGTCGCGCAGCCGCACCTTGTGATTTCGGTGCGGGCTGCGATAGGCGCTTTGACGAGTTGTTTGCGATGGCGCGGCTGGCCTGGCGGCTTGCGAAATAGGGTGCCCGGAAAACAGAGGAAACGCACAGGCAAGCACGAGCAAAAAAAACAGGCTGAAACGCCAGCCCCGGCTGGTTGGTGTCAACCGCCGGTTGGCGAAACGCGCACACGCAAATTTAGTTGTCTTCAGCATAGCCGGATAACGCATAGACGAATGCAGCAAAAAGTCGGAGCAACTTCGGTTTTCGACGCCGAACCATAGACGATAGCCTTGCCGGTAAGTGAGGCTCGGGCCAGGAACAAGGTGGATTAGAGTGCCGCCCAGTGAGTGCAAAAAAACTAAAAAGGCCGCGCCAGCATGGCCTTGACAATTGTTTTGCTGGAAACGCGGGCTTGATTTCCGATCGGCGGCGAGTGTACAGGATGGGGTAGAGGCCGTCAACGCAGCCCTTTGTGAGCGGAAAAATGTGTAATTAACTGTGGCTTATCTCACTCCTAAGCGGAATGTTAGGCTGTGTTTCCGGTGACATCCCGCTATCCCAAGCTGGAACCAGCCCTCAGTCGTCCGTCGGCAGCGCGCCCTAGGCAGGCTTCCCAAACCAAGGCGGGCGAAAAATAAAGATAAGACAGGACATCAGTTGCCCCGCGCTGGCCCGCGCGCCAGTCGCTTTCCTCTCCCGGACAACGCCGCTCCCTATACAGTGAGTGCGGGCAGCGCTTTATTTACCGGTTGTCCGCTTTCTCAAACAACTGCTGTCCTAAATTCGCAATTTGTTCAGTACCGATAATTCAATTACATCTGCAAAGGTGAACGCGCCGCAACTTGAGGGGAAAATCAGCACGAAGGGGCGGCGGCAGGAAGGGTTTGGCGTAGGAGAATTGTCAGATGAAATCGTCGAATGGGCATAAGGCCGCCATCGTCGAAGCGGGACAGACGAAAAACTTGAATGGCCGCCAGGTGAAAAATGGCAAGGCGGCTGAGCCTCTGCCTGACCTCCTGCCACTCGATGAAGTCGAAACCCGCCCCAATTTTGACACCCCTTCAACCAGAAGCACCCGTTCGCTCAAACCGCGCAAAGGCCAGACGGGCAAATTGCAGCAATGGCTCGCGCAGTTTGACGAAAGCCAGACGCAGAAAAAAAACACTGTCAGTGAAAGCCTCGGCTTTTTGCAGACGCTGGTGGAAGGCAGCCCTGACGCCATTTTCATCAAAGATGGCGAGGGCCGGTATCTGTTTGTCAACGATACTTTCGGGGCCTGGATGCAGCGCGATCCGCACGCGGTGCTCGGCAAAACCGATACGGAACTGTTCCACCAAGCCATTGCGCAAAAGCTCGCCGAATCCGATCCGCAAGTCCTGGCGGATGGCCGTGCCTTCACCGAAGAAATCTGGCTCGATGACGGCGCGCCAGAGAATGCGGGCGCTGAGCGCAGCCTCTTAACCACCAAAGTTCCCTTTCGTGACAAAGACAATCAAATCGTAGGTCTCTTCGGCATGGCGCGGGACAACACCTTGCGCAAATTGATGGAAGAGGAATTGCGCGAGGCCAAGCAATTCAACGAACAGGTCATTGCCCACGCCCGTGAAGGCGTGGTGGTTTACGACGCGGATTTGCGCTATATCGTCTGGAACTCGTTTATGGAAGAGTTCTCCGGCTTGCCGCGCCACCGCGTCATCGGGCGTCACCCGCTGGAAGTCTTCCCGACCATTCGTGAATCGGGGATGATGGAACAGATTGAGCGGGCCTTGGCAGGGGAAACGATCATCGGCGCGGATACGCTGGTGAATTCAGCACAAGGCGCCAAGACGGCCTGGGCGCGCTGCCTGTTCGGCCCCTTGCGAGACGCCAAAGGCGATGTCACGGGGGTCATTGGCCTGATTTCCGACATCAGCGAATACAAGCGCACCGAAGCGCGGCTGCGCCGTTCCCAGCAGTTCAATCATCAAGTGATCGCCAACGCCAGCGAAGGCATCGCGGTGTATGACCGCGAATTGCGCTGCATGGTTTGGAATCCGGTGCTGGAAGACCTGAGCGGTCTAATGGGCGACGATGTCCTGGGCCGTCCGATTCTGGAATTGGCGCCTGCGTGGCGCGCGGCCGGGTTGGGCCAAATGCTGCAACAGGCCTTGCAGGGCGATACGGTCGAAGCGCCTGATTTTTTGATGGGGCCGCAAGGGGATCGTTGGGTTTCGGCGCGTTACAGCCCGCTCACGGATAATGACGAACAGGTCATTGGCGTGATCGGCATTTTGACTGATGTGACGGCGCGGCGGCAGGCCGAAGACGCTCTGCGCGAATCACAACAGTTCAATCAGCAGATTATTGATAGCGCCCTCGAAGGCATCGCCGTTTACGACCGCGAGCTAACTGTCGTCGTTTGGAACCCGGCGATGGCCGAGATCACCGGCACGCATAGCGCGCAGGTGCTGGGTGAAAATGTCATCCAGGTCTTTCCGTATTTGGAAAGTACGGAATCGCCGGCGTATTGGCGGCGCGCGCTGGCCGGCGAGACAATTCGCGGGCGGCAGTTTGCATTTAGCGGGCATTCGGATAAATGGGTCGAGGCCTCTTATGGGCCGTTGTGCAATCCGCACGGCGAGATTGTCGGGGTGCTCGTCACCATGCGCGACATCACCGCCCGTAAGCGCGCCGAAGAAGCCTTGCAAGCCTCGCAGGAATTCAATGGGCAGATCATCACCAACGCGCGCGACGGTATCATCGTTTATGACAGCACGCTCACGTATCTGCTCTGGAATCCCGCGATGGAAGAGATCAGCGGCTGGCGGGCGGAAGACCTGGTAGGGCGGCGCGCCGTCGAAGTCTTCCCGGCGATGTCCGGCGCCGGGATTTATGAACGGCTGGAAAGGGCATTGCGGGGCGAGACGCTGCCGCGCGAAGATATTGCCTACGATTTTGGGCTGAAAAAAGGGTTTTACTCACGGCTGGATGCGCCGTTGCGCGACGAAACCGGCGCGATTGTCGGCGTGATTTCCACCGTCAGCGAGATCACCGACCGCAAAAAAGCCGAAGCCGAATTACTGGAATCGAAACAGTTCAACCAGGAAATCATCGCCAGCGCGAACGAAGGTATCGTGGTTTATGACCGCGATTTTTACGTCAGAATCTGGAACCCCGCGATGGAAACGTTTAGCGGGTTACCGGCCGCTCAAGTCCTGGGCCAAAATATCTTCGACCTTTATCCTGAGTTTCTTGAGACGGCTGTCCCCGAACGCTTGAATGAGGCGTTGGCAGGGAAGACCTCGGTCAGTAAAGACTTCCAATTACGGACTGCCGGTCTCGCGCAGCCCGCCTGGCTGGCGGCCCGGTATGGCCCGCATCGCAATCGCGCCGGCGAAGTCGTCGGCGTGATTTCCGTCATCCGCGATGTGACGGCGCGCAAATTGGCCGAGGATCAATTGCGTAAGAGCGAAGAGCGCTATCGCGAAATCCTGGCCACCTTGCAGGATGGTTATTGGGAACTCGATCTGAACGCGCAACTGAGCTTCTTTAACGAAGCCGTCTGCGAAATCTTTGGGCGCACGCAGGAAGAAATGAATGGCCGGGGCGTGCAGCAATTCCTGGCGGAGGAAACCAAACAACGCGCCCATGAGATGTTCCGGCAGTTGCTCAAAACCGGCGTGCCGGTCAAGACCTTTGAGTTTGAAATCGTGCGCCCCGATGCGACGGCGCGCGCGCTGGAGACTTCGATCACCCTGATGCGCCAGGCGGATGGTTCTCCCGGCGGGTTCCGCGGCATCGTGCGGGATGTGACGGAACGCAAGCAGGCCGAACGCCTCATCAAAGAGCGCGACGAACGCTTCCGCGCCTTGATCGAAAACAGTTACGACGGCATCGTGCTCATCTCGGCAGACAACAAAACGCTCTATATCAGTCCCTCTTATACGCGCCAGCACGGTTATTCTTTGGAAGAAGTGCTCGATACTACGGGTGCCGACCGCATCCATCCGGATGATTGGCCCAAGCTCAATCAATTGCGCGAAAACCTCGCCCCCGGCGCGAGCGTCCCGATTGAATATCGCTTGTGCGCCAAAACCGGCGGTTATCGCTGGGTTGAGGGCCGCATCACCAATTTGCTCGAAGAGCCGAGCGTGTGCGCTTACGTACTGAACTTCCACGACATTTCCGAACGCAAAGCCGCCGAGACGGAACGCGCCCAGGCCGAAGCCAAATTGCAGGCGAGCGAGGCCCGGTTCCGCGCGCTCGTCGAAAACGGGTTTGACGGCATCTCGCTGCAAGATGCCGAAGGCCGCATTACTTATGTCAGCCCTGCCTATGAGCGCGTGCTGGGCTATTTGCCGGAAGAGGTGCTGGGCCGCCAACCGCTGGCGCGCGTGCATCCGGACGATGTGGATGAAGCGCTGCGCGCCCGGGAAGAGGTTGGGCAAACGCCCGGCGCCAGCCGCTCGCTTCAATTCCGCACGCAGCATAAAGACGGGTCATGGCGTTGGTTGGAAGTGACCATGACCAATTTGTTGCAGCAGCCGGATGTGGGCAGCATCATCGTGAATTTCCGCGACATCACCGAGCGGCGTGCTTCGGAAGTGGCCGTGCGTGAGAGCGAAGAAAAGTTCCGCGCGATTTGGGACAACGCGCTGGATGGCATGTTGATCGTCAATGACGACATGCAATATGTGGATGCCAACCCCGCTGCCTGCCGGTTATACGGCGTCACGCGCGCAGAACTGCTCGCCCAGACGATGGCCGATTTTGTCAAACCTGACAACAAGGATGTCGCCCGGCGTTCGCTGCAAAAACTGGTGGAGCAGGGCGAGCGCACCGGCCATTTTCAACTGCTACGCAGCGATCACACCTTGCATGAGATCGAATACAACGCGCGCGCCAATTTCCTGCCGGGGCTGCATCTTTCGATGATGCGCGATGTGACCGAACGTCACCGCGCCGCCGAATCGTTGCGCACCTCAGAAGAGCAGTATCGTTCGTTGGTCAGTGTGCTCGAAGAAGGCATCCTAATGCTCGATTCCGAAGGCGAACTGCTGACTTGCAACGAGAGTTGCGAACGCATTCTGGGCGCGCGCCGCGACGCCTTGCGCGAACGCGCCTTAATCAATCCCGAATGGCGCGCCATCCGCGAAGATGGCACGCCTTTCCCCGCCGATGAAGCGCCCTCCGTCGTGACTTTGCGCACCGGCAAGCCCTGCTCCGGCGTCGTGCTGGGCGTCATCCGGCCGGATGGAAATCACAAGTGGCTTTCGGTTAGCTCACAACCGGTTTTCCATCAGGATTCGGATGAACTGCAAGCGGTGGTGCTTTCGATCAGCGACATTACGCAACGCAAACATGCCGAAGCCGCCTTGCGCGAATCGGAACTGCGGTTTTCGGCGGCCTTTGACGATAGTCCGCTGGCCGTGTCGTTGACTGAACAGGCGACCGAATGTTTCGTCAACGTCAATCAAGCCTGGTGCAAGCTCTTCGGCATCACTTCCGTCGAAGCCATCGGGCACACCGAGCTTGAACTGGGCCTGTGGGAAGCGGCCGATGAGCGCGCTGAATTGTACCGGCAAATGGCCTTGCACGGCGGCGCCTGGGAACAGGAAGCCCGTCTGAAAACGTGCGCTGGCCGCATCGTCCAGGCGCTGGTTTCCGTGCGGGCCATGACGCTGGGCCAAAAACAATATGTGATTGTGCTGGTGCATGACATCACCGAGCGCAAACTGGCTGAGGAGCGCTTTGCGAAAGCCTTCAATGCCAATCCGAGTCCGATGGCGATTAGCTCTTTACCGGCAGGGAAGATCGTCCAGGTGAATGAAACCTGGGCCAGCTTTACCGGCTTCGATTTCGACGAGACACGCGGGAAGACCGCCGCTGAATTGGAGATGTGGGTGGAGCCCGGGCACCGCGAACGGTTCTTTGCGCTGTTAGAGCAACAGGGTCGAGTGCGCGAATTCGAAACCTGCTTGCGCAGAAAAGACGGCGCGGTGCACACCATTTTGCTCAGCGGCGAAACGATTGATTTGGGCGGGCAACCGCACATGCTTTCCTCCGTGACGGACATTACCGCTCGCAAGCAGGCCGAAGAAGACGTGCGTGTTTCGCAAGAGCGCTTTGCCAAAGCGTTCAACGCCTGCCCCGAACCGATGGTCTTACAACGCCTGGAAAATGGCTGTTATATCAGTGTGAACCGGGCCTGCCTCACCGCGCTGGGCTTGGAAGAAGACGAGATGCTCGGCCGCACCGCCGATGCGATTGATCTGTGGGTGAATGCCGACCAGCGCCGCGCCATGGGCGAGACCCTGCGCAAGGTCGGTGAAGTGCGCGACGTCGAATGCGACTACTATGTGGGCAGCGGCCGCATCGGGCACTTTTTGGTTTCCGCCGAAATCATCGAGATCGAGGGCGTCCAACACGTGCTCTCGGTGGCGCGTGACATCACCGAGCGCAAGCGCGCCGAAGAGGCGCTGCGCGCTTCGGAAGAGCGCTTTGCCAAAGCCTTCAATTCCAGCCCGCAACCAATTGCCATCACCTCTTTGCCGGAAGGCCGCTTCGTTACCGTCAACGAAGCCTGGACGCGCGTGATGGGGCACAGTGTTGAAGATACGATTGGCCGCGATGCCGTCGAACTGGATCTCTGGGTCAACCGCGCGCAACGCAAACAGATGAACGCCAAGCTCAGCCGCGGCGAAACCATCCGCGATCAAGAGCTGACGCTGCGCGCCAAAAACGGCGAATTGCGCTATCTGATCGTTTATGGCGAAGCCATCCAATTGGCCGGTGAAGACTATCTGTTGCTGACGGCGCAGAACGTGACCGAACGCAAATTGGCAGAGCAGGCCCTGCGCGCGACCGAAGAACGCTTCCGGTTGTTATTCAAACGCAATCTGGCTGGTGTTTATCGCGCGACTGCCGAAGGCCAATATCTGGAATGCAATGACGCTTATGCGACGATGTTCGGCTTTGCCTCGCCCGAAGAGTTAAAGGACACCGAGGCCTGGTGGATCTACCCGGATCAGCAACTGCGCGCCGAGATGCTCGAACAATTGCGCCGTCAAGGCGGTTTGAATAACTATGAAATGCAATTGCGGCGCAAAGACGGCAGTGCCGTGTGGGCGTTGGCCAATATCACTTACCGCGAGGCCGATGGGCAGACCCCGGCGATCATCGAGGGCATCGCGCTGGACATCACCAAACGTAAACTCGATGAAGCCAAACTGGCCGAATCGCGCGAACAGTTGCGCGCCCTGTCCGCCCGGCTGGCGGCCATTCGCGAAGAGGAACGCACCGCCATCGCCCGTGAGATACACGATTCGCTGGGCCAGATGTTGACCGGGCTGAAGCTGGATGTGGCCTGGCTGCATAAACGTTTGACCAACGGCACGTCGGGCGATGCCCAGGAAGCCCTGGTGCAAAAGGCCGAGGGCATGGCGAGTTTACTGGATGACACCATCCAAACCGTGCGCGATCTGGCGACGCAATTACGACCGGGCGTGCTGGATACGCTGGGCCTCACCGCCGCCATCGAATGGCAGGTGCAGGATTTCCAGGCGCGCACCGGCATCGAATGCGAAATCTGGCTTTGCCCGGAACCCAAAGATTTGCCCCAGGAAAAAGCCACCGCGTTGTTCCGCATCCTGCAAGAGATTCTGACCAACATCATCCGGCACGCTGACGCCACCCGCGTGGTGATTCATTTGCTGCCCAGAGAAAACGCCTTGCTCCTGAGTGTGGCGGATAACGGGCGCGGCATTACTACCGGCAATCTGCGCGATGGCAAATCGCTGGGGTTGCTGGGCATGCGCGAACGCGCGCTGATGGTCGGCGGTGAGGTTGATTTTGAAGGTTCCCATGAACGCGGTACGACCGTGACGGTCAAGGTGCCGGTGTAACCTGGCAGCGGAGCTTATTCAGCTTGCGCCCAGTGATAAAGGAGAAAGACGATGTTCAAAGTTTTATTGGTGGATGATCACGCCGTCGTCCGGCGCGGTATGCAACAAATTATTGCCGAAGAGGCCGACCAATGGCTGACAGGCGAAGCGCCCAATGCCACCGAAGCGTGGCAGCGTTTGCGCAGTGAACCGTGGGACGCCGCCGTGCTCGACCTGACCATGCCCGACAAGAACGGCCTGGATTTACTGGTCGAGATCAAACGGGAGTTCCCGGCGCTGCCCTGCTTGCTATTAAGCATGCATCCGGAAGATCAATTCGCTTTGCGGGCGTTGAAACTGGGCGCGTCCGGCTATTTGACCAAAGAAAGCGCGCCGCACGAATTACTCAACGCGTTGAAAAAGATTGTCTGCGGCGGACGCTATATCAGCCAGACGCTGGCCGAAAAATTGGCCTTCCCCGAAGAGAGCAATCGCCCGCAACCCGAACTGCTCTCGGAGCGCGAATATCAGGTTTTGAAAATGCTCGCGTCCGGCAAGACTTCGACCGAGATTGCCAACATGCTGGCGCTCAGCGTGAAAACCATCAGCACCTATCGCGCGCGCATCCTGACCAAAATGAAAATGCGCAACAACGCCGAATTGACCTATTACGCCGTGCAGAACGGCCTGGTCGGTTGATCTCAAGTGAAGCGGGGCTTGCCGCACGCTGCCCCGCGCTTGGCTGGGCTACTTGCTTAGCGCCAATCATGCTAGACTCCGCCCGCATCTCGTAGTGAAACCCTTGCAGTTAGCCGCGCGTGGCGCGTGGCTGGCTGTAACTGTCCAGCGTTTCGACGAATTGCCAGTTGTCACGGTACGGACATCATCGTTGCACCCCAAGTCCGCCCGGTAAGCCGTTTGGCCGTGGCGGGAAATAATTCAGCCCCAAAGAAAATCCTGTTCTTACCTAACTCAGTGGTCTGCTGGCCCGGTGCCCGCCTTAGCTGGCTGTCCATTTTTACCGGCGTGCTGCTTACGCCGTGTTGTTTGCGAAGGAGCTTCTCGATGAACAAAGAATTGCCGTGTGATCAAGCAAGCGTTTTGCCAGGCCGTGTGCGCGGCATGGTGGTGAGAAATGTCCTGCCCATTCTCTTCGTGCTGCTCTCTGCCGGTGTCAGCGCGCGTGCCGGCGATGCGCTGTATTTTACCTTTCAAGATGCCACGGATTTGCCCGCCAACCCTTCGAGCATTTTGATTCAGTCGCCGAGTTTCTTAGACGTTCCGGCAGGCGCGGTGCTCAAAGTTCATCTCATGCGCGGCGATGTACGGCTGTCCACCAGCACGTTGACGTTCGCGCAAGCCGTCAGTAGTGCGGCTTTGTTACCCGCGCGGCAATTTGCTTCTTTTGTGCCGCAAACTGAAACCAACGTGCAAGGCGAAGTATTGCCGGGCGTTACCCTCGTGGCCGGCAATGCGGATTTGAACGCCGTGACGCAGGCGCCCTTGCAATATCGGTTTCTTTGGGAGCTTTCCGCTGGTGTGATGGGCACGCCCAGCCGCACGGTGATCACCGGCCCGCGCGAGATGTTCGTCATTAAATTCCTGGATTTGAAATTGTGCGCCGTCTCAGCGGCCTCGAAACTGGATGATCAGAAACCCGGTTCGCTGCTCTTTTTCACCCGCTACACATCCAGCGCCAGCAATGCCGCGCGCGAAAATACGCAACTCAGTCTGACCAATACCAATCCCGGCACTAGCGCGCTTGTGCGGCTCTTTTTGGTCAATAGCTCGACCTGCGAAGTCAGCAACTTCACGCTGTGTTTGGCCGCCCAGCAAACCGTGAGCTTTGCCTTGAGCGATCTCGATCCGGGCGTGAAAGGTTACATTATGGCGGTCGCCACCGATGCTGGCGGACGTCCCACCGATTTCAACTGGCTGATTGGGCAAGCCGTCGTCAAGCAACCGCTCGGCGGGCGCAACGTGTCGGCCTTGCTCAAAGCCTACACCGTCGCCAAGCGCAAAGAAGGAATCGTGACGGCGGATGGCAACAATCAGGCAGAGATGATTTTCGACAATGTGAATTACGACCGGTTGCCGGCGCAATTGGGGTTCGATGGTGTGCCGACGCAACTCAACGGTTTGAATACGACCCAGCTTTCGTTGTTTCGACCCCTGGCGAATTTTGCCGGGAGCGGGAGTTCGACGAACCTGCAAATCACGGGCTTCGGCACGGGCGCTTCAAATCAGGTCGTTTCAACCAGCGGCACCACGCCGTTGTCCTGCCTGACGGATGTGAACATCGGCTCGTTGCGCTTGGCGCCGCTAACTGTCAGCAATTTAATTCAGCCCGGCAACTTTGCCTGGTTTTCCGTTTCGACAACGGAGTTGTTGCCGCTGTTGGGAACGCAACTCACCAGCGGCGAGGTCAATGGCGGCACGACCGCGCGTGTGTTGAGTTACAGCACGGAATATCGCATCAAAATTCCGGTCAGCAGCGCCGCCTGTCCATAGTGAGTTTTGTGTAAACGTGCTTGGCACAAAAGAGCGGCCCGCCGAAATTTCAAGCTAAGCCTGCGTTTCGGACTTGATCCAGCAAGGCCGATAGCTCTGCTGGCAAGGGCGCCGTGAAATCCAAACGTTGCCGTGTCGCCGGGTGGGTGAAGCTTAACCGGGCGGCGTGCAGGAAGGGCCGTTTCAAGCGCGTGACTGCCGCGCGTATTTGCGGATGTTTGAGTTGTTGCGCGCGGCCCGCGTCATAGGTCGTATCTGCCACGACAGGGTGATTCAGATATGCCAGGTGCACACGTATCTGGTGCGTGCGCCCGGTCTTGATTTCCACCTCCAGCAATGTGAACTCAGCAAAACGTTCCACCGCCTGATAAAGCGTCAAGGCGGAGCGTCCCTCTTTGACGACGGCCATTTTCACCCGGCTACGCGGATCACGGCCCAGCGGGGCTTCGATGCGACCGGCATTCTCTTTGACGTTTCCGTAAACCAACGCAAGATAGTTTTTGCTGACCGTGCGCGCCTCGAATTGTTCGGCCAGGTGCAGGTGCGCCTGGTCTGTCTTCGCCACGACAATCAGCCCCGAAGTCCCCACATCCAAGCGATGTACGATGCCGGGCCGCGAAACGCCGCCGCGTTTGGGCAGGGCGGCGGCTTGCTGTTGCAGGTGATGCACCAGCGCATTGGCCAGCGTGCCTGACGTGACGCCCGCGCCCGGATGCGTGACCATGCCAGCGGGTTTGTTGATGACGATCAGGGTGTCGTCTTCGTAAATGAGGTTGAGCGGGATGTCTTCGGGGACGGCTTCGATGGGCGGCGCTTGCGGAATCGTTCCGGCAATGAATTCGCCCACGGTCAGCCGATGACTGGGTTTGACGAGACGGTCGTTGACGGTGATTTCACCGCCCGTGATCGCGCGTTGAATGGCGGAGCGGCTAGCCGTGCTGACTCGTTCGACCAAAAAAAGATCAAGCCGCTGATTGTCAGCTTCGACGGGGACGGATAACGCCAGGACGGCAGCGGCGCCGTAATCGTCGTCTTCCGCTAATCGTTCTTTTACTTCTTCACGCGCAGTCGCAGTCGTGTTAGCCATTATTCGATTGGGCACTCGTAGCGCAACCCGCCGAGGTTGCGCGGCTTCAGCAAAAGACCACAGGGAGTCCATGGTTGGAGTGAAGCAAGCCGCGCAACCTCGGCGGGTTGCGCGACTTGGAATGAGGCGCTCTTCGTGCTTGGATTGAGCTTCTCGTAAATATGTCCCGACATCTGTTACTCGATGTAAAACTCTTTGGGATAACGTTCGACCGGCGGGCCGGACTTCTGGGCGAGCGCGAAGATGTTGTCGCCGCGCATGTCGGTCGGCAGATTGACCTCTTCCAGCAGCTTCAGGATCGCCGGATTGGAGCGCAGCCAAACATCTTCAGTTTCCAATTCGATGGCGGTGAACCCGGCGGCGGCCAGCGCGATGCCGACTTCATACGGCGCGTATTCGCGGTTGTGCTGGTCAGCGGGGGAAGTCAGATTGTATTGCGAAAGCAGATAGGGCGCGCAGCCGATCAGGACGCCTTCCAGTGAACGCGCGCTGGCGATATTGGGCGTGGTCAATAGCAAAAAGCCGTCGTCCTGCAACACGCGGTTGCATTCCCAAAGCATGTGCAAGGGATCGCGTTGCAAATGTTCGAGCAATTCGCAGCAGAGCACGACGCGAAAGTGTTTGTCGGGATAGGGAAAGGGATCGGACTCGACGTTGAAGTTGCGCAACTCCACCTTGTGGCTTTCGCTGCCGTTGACCTGTTTGATGATCTCGACGGTCAGTTTCTCTGCGCCTTCCCAATAATCCGCGCCAAACACTTGCTGATAGCCGCTGAATTTTTTGAGCGCGGGGACGAGGTGTAACAGACTGCCGAGTTCGAGCAGGCGGTCGGTCGAACGTTGTGGCGGCGGAATGCGTTGCAGCGTGGACAGGAAGCGGCGCAGGTGCTGCTGGGTGTATGCGCGCTCACCGGCATCGCTGATAAAACTGAGAATGTAATCCACCACTTCGCGTTCGTCGGCAGTGAACTCGGTCAGCTTGTCGGGCGCGACCTTTTTCCAGTCGAGAATCTTTTGATAAAGCGTGGCATCGGTCGTCGGCAGCTTGGTTGCGCCAATCAGGCCGCTGCTTTGCGCGAGTTTGAGGAAGGATTGCACGGGCGCGGGCGGCTCAGTTTCGGCAGGTGTGGCCGCCGGGTGATTGCCGTTGGTCTGAGCTTTGACCTCGCCGCCAGCCTGTTGTTTGGCAAGCTGTTCGCGCAAGGCTTTGAGCTCGCGCCGCTGTTGATCAAGCCGCTGCTCAAAGATTTGCAACATCACGTCGGTGCGGTCGAGGATGTCGGCCCGGTTGAGTTTCAGGTTCGCGTCGGTACGTTTCTCGTGCCGCTCCATGCGCGTGTCGGTGAGCTTTTCCAGGGCCACGAAACGCTCGTCAATCTGGCGTTCGGCGCGGGCAAAGCGGTCGTCAAAGCGGTTGTCGGTAAGGCGCATGTGGCCGTCGAAGCGTTCATCCAGGCGCTGCGCCAGCGCGATCAACTGGGCATCGTTGCGTTGTTCGATCACGCTGAAACGTTCATCGGTGTGCGCTTCCAGCTTGGCGAAACGTTCGTCTACGCGCACATCGAGCGCCGCTTCATAGTTGTTGGCGCGTGTTGTCGCTTCCTCTGCCTGAGCGCTAAAACGCAATTCCAGCCGTTCATCCACCGTTTGATCGCGCGCGTCCAAACGCTCATCCACCGCCTGTTCACGCGAATCCAAGCGCTCATCCACGGTTTGTTCGCGCGTGTCCCATCGTTCATCCAACGCATGTTCACGGGCGTTCAGCCGCTCTTCAAGAGCCACGGCCCGCTCTTCCAGTCGCGTATCAAGCGCGCGTTCGTAGGCGTCCGCACGGGTGTCAGCGCGTTGTTCAACAGCGTCAACCCGCGCGTCCAGCTTGTGTTCCTGTTCGTCTAAGCTCGCCGCAAGTTCGCGCGAGAACAGGAAGCGCAGATTGAGCCAGAAAAGTTTAAGGCGATTCATCGGTAGTCGGTGGTCGGTGGTCGGTAGTCGGTAGTCAATCGAAGGCTACTGACTACTGACTACTTTTTGTGCCAGTAGTTAAAGACTTCGTCGTAAACCGCTTGGGTGGCGCGGGCGGCGCGCTCCCATGAAAAGAGCTGAGCGCGTTCCAGCCCAGCCTGTTGAAAATGTGCGTGCACATTGAAATCACTGAGCAGCGTTGCCATTGCTTCCGTCAACGCCCGCGCGTCATCGGGAGCGTGCGTGAGACCGGCTTGGCCGACGACTTCCGGCAAGCTGGTCACGTTGCTGGTAATGACCGGCGTACCGCAGGCCATCGCTTCGAGCGGCGGCAAGCCGAAGCCTTCGTATGATGAAGGATAGACAAAGGCCTGCGCCGCCGAATAAAGCGCGGGCAGGTCGGCATCGTCCACATAACCGGTGAACGTGACGTGCTCTTGCAGTTGCAATTCTTCGACGAGCTTGAACACTTCGTCAAAGAGCCAGCCCTTGCCTCCTGCCAGCACCAATTGTGGGCGCTGTTCGGTCGTCCGCAGCAGGTCGGCGTAGGCACGCAACAACGTCAGCAAATTCTTGCGCGGCTCAATGGTGCCGACGTAAAGCAGATATGGCCCGCGAATATCGTGCTTTTCCAACACCGGCTGGATTTCATCTTCGCGCAGCGGGTGCAGGTGCGGGCGCGCGGCTTCGGGAATGACGCGCAGCTTGTGTTCTTTGACGCCCAAATGTTCGATGGTTTCGCGCTTCGTCCATTCGCTGGGCGCGATGATCAGCGTGGCGCGCCGTGCCATCAAGGGCATGCGCCGTTTACCGCGTTTGACGTTCTCGTTCTCGTGCGTGTGGGCCTGGGTAAACAGCGATAGATCGTGAATGGTCACGACCGTCGGACAGTTGGCCCACAGCGGAATGCAGTAGTTGGTGCCATGAAAGACATCGAACGGCGAAATGCGCATCAGCGCAGGCAAGCCCACCAGCCACCAATGGCGGAAGATCGAACGCACCGGTAGAAATTGTTTGATCAGATTCGGCGGCTTACTCTGGCCGTTGGAGTGACTGTCGGCCTTGCCATTGCCATTGCTTAACCCGCTGGACTGGCCGTTGAATTCAAAGGGAAAATCAAAGGGAGAAAGCAGCGTGTACTGGTGTTCGTGATGCGCGCGTGCCAGGGCATCGGCCAATGCGTCCGTATAATGTCCGATGCCTGTTTTTGCCGCTACTAAGGGAATTGCGTCGAGGCCCACTCGCATAGGGCGCAAGCTTACTCATACGCTTCTGGTTTGGCAAATTCGGTTTTAGACAAAGCGCGCGCGTGTTGTATGCTCCGGCCAAAGCATTCCGCATTCGTCATCCTAAAAACGCATGAATAGTACTGAACTTCGACAAAAACTGCTGGACGATGCCCAGCAATCCAATCAAGAAATGGCGGCTGGTTCGTGGTGGCACAGCCTGGATTTGGGCAATGGCCTGGTCACGCCGGGCGTGCATTCGCTGGCCGAATTGCGCGACAACTTCGGCCATTTCAACTTGCCGGATGATCTGGCCGGACGCAGCGTGCTCGACATCGGCTGCTGGGACGGCTTCTATTCGTTTGAAGCCGAACGGCGTGGCGCGCGCGTGACCTCGGTGGATTGCTGGCGGCCCGAAAACTTTTTCAAAGCCAAAGCCGCCCTGCATGCGCAGGCTGAATTTCATGAGCTGAGTGTTTACGATGTGACCAACGCGCGACTGGGCGCGTTCGACATCGTTTTCTTTCTGGGCGTGCTCTATCACCTGCGCCATCCTCTGCTGGCGTTGGAGCGGGTGTGCGAAGTGACGCGCGATTTCGCCATCATTGAATCGCACGTGGTGGACAAGCTACACGCCGCGCAGGAACCAGTAATGGAATTTTACGAATTCGACGAACTCGGCGGGCAATATGACAACTGGTGGGGGCCGAATGCCGAGTGCATGGCGCGGATGCTGCGTTCCGCCGGTTTCGCCCGCGTCGAACTGTTGCGGCAGGAAGCCACGCGCGCGACCTTCAAGGCGCATCGCCATTGGCACGATTATCCGGCCAAGTCCGCACCCACATTGCGACTGCGCGAACTGTTCAACGCCGTGACGATCAAGCCAGAATTTCCGCGCACGGGGCGGCACGCCTTTTTGGCGGCGCTGGTGGAAGGGCTGCCCACGCACGCGCAACGTTGGGACACACGGGTGGAAATCGGGAGCTTCGGCATTCATCCGATTTATGTCGGTCCGTCCGGCGATCCAGCCAAGGCTGGTTTGACGCAGATCAATGCGCCGCTGCCGCCGGGGCTGGCGTTAGGCGAAGCTGCGGTGCGGATTTGGCACGCTGGGCAGCGCACAGAAGACGGCAGGATTGAAGTGATTGAAGGCACGCAATGGTAGGAAATGGGAAAGTCTGGCGAAGTCTAGAGAAGTCTGGGGAAGTCTCGCTAGTTACCATCTGCAGGTTTGCCTGCGAGAGTTGATTTGCCATGACATTTCCAGACGGCAGTGGTTCAAGCAGGAGAGATAAAAGAGAGATTACGGAACAGACGGAAATAACGGAACACACGGAACTGGCTTGGTGAGTACTGTTCCGTTTGTTCCGTAATCTCTCTCCTCATTGATCCACTACCTTCCAGACTTCGCCAGACTTTAAGCTTTAGCCCGGCGGCCAAGTCATCGGCCGTCCGCCCAGCAAATGGATGTGCAAATGATCAACCGTCTGGCCGCCCTCGCCGCCCGTATTGATCACGGTGCGAAAGCCGCTTTCGGCAATGCCCAACTGGTTGGCGATCTTGGGTACCAGGCGCAGCAGGTAGCCCAGCAAGGGTTGGTCGCTCTGACTGGCGTCGTTTAATGAGTCCAGGTGTTCTTTGGGAATCAACAGCACATGGGTGGGTGCCTGTGGGTGCAGGTCGCGGAAGGCCAGTGCTTGGTCGTCTTCATAGACTTTCTCGGACGGGATCGTGCCCTCCGCAAGTTTGCAAAAGAGGCAATCGGCTTCTGTCATTCAAACTCCTTACAAAAGATAAAATTGATTGAGCGGCGATACTAACACAGACTTTCGCCTTTGCGTGCCGAAGACTGCGCTTGACCGCGCGGGGTTGTTATTTTAGGGTTGCCGCGTCCCCTGGCAGCTTTTCACGAGGTAAATTACGATGCGGTTATTCAGTGTGATTATAATCTTGGTTGGCGGGCTTTGGCTGTCGGCATGTCATACGCCCGCTCCCGTCGCGGCTCAAAGCACTGAGCCTGAGCAGCAGGATATGCCTTTAACAGCGCCTGTCAGAGTGCCGGTTTACACTTACGAGGTGGTCAACGTCTATCCGCACGACGCGGCGGCGTTCACCCAGGGCTTGGTGTTTTACCAGGGCGCGCTGTTTGAGAGCACCGGGCTGAATGGCTCATCCAGTTTGCGGAAAGTCGAATTGGAAACCGGGCGCGTGCTGAAAAAGCTGGATGTTCCGTCGCAGTATTTTGCCGAAGGGCTGGCCCTGTTCAATGGACGCTTGTTGCAACTGACCTGGCAAAACCACGTGGGTTTTGTTTACGACCAGGAAACCTTTCAGCAACTCAACACTTTTTCCTACTCCGGCGAAGGTTGGGGCCTCGCCAACGATGGCAAGTCGCTGATCTTGAGCGACGGCAGCAACCAGATTCGCTTTCTCGACCCGAACACCTTTCAAGTGCAACGCACCATCACCGTGCGTGATCGCGGACAAGCGGTGGCGCGGCTGAATGAACTGGAATACGTCAACGGCGAAATCTTCGCCAACATTTGGTACACCGACCGCGTGGCCCGCATCAATCCGGCGGATGGCAGCGTAGTGGGCTGGATTGAGCTAAACGGCTTGCTCACGCCACAAGATGGCAGCCGCGCCGATGTGTTGAATGGCATTGCCTATGATGCCGCCACGAATCGTTTGTTTGTGACGGGGAAGCTGTGGCCGAAATTGTTTGAGATTAAGTTGAAGGTTGGGCGGAATGAAGTGAGAAGGTAGCTGGCAGTAGGCCGCAACCGCCAACCGCCAACCGCCAACCGCCAACCGCCAACCGCCAACCGCCAACCGCCAACCAGTCACGGCTTGATGTTATAAACCTTGATCTTGCTATTCAGCGTCGTGTTGTTCATCCCCAACAGCTTGGCCGCTTTGCTTTGATGCCCGCCTGTCAGTTCGAGCGCGCGCCGAATGAGTTCGACCTCAAAGCGCGAAACTTCATCGTAAAACGAAATGCCGCGAGCGATGTCGAGCGCGCCAGCGACATCCGAAGAATCGCTGTCGCCGGTCTGGCTGGCCCGTGGGTGCAAAACTTCCTCGCGCAAACATTCGGGCGTCAGTTCATCGCCACGGGCGACAATGACGGCGCGCTCGATGGCGGATTCCAATTCGCGCACATTGCCGGGCCAGGGGTAGGCTTCGAGCAAGCGCAAGACTTCGGGCGAAAGCTGCTCGGGCAGATTGCGCCCATTCTCGGCGTTGTATTTGCGAATGAAATGTTGCGCCAACAAAAGAATGTCAGAGCGCCGCTCGCGCAACGGCGGCAGATGAATGTTGATGACGTTCAGGCGGTAAAACAGGTCTTCGCGGAAATCGCCTTGCTTGACCGCGCGCTGCAAATCGCTGTTGGTGGCCGCGATGATGCGCACATCCACGCGGCGCGGTTGCGTGTCGCCCAGCGGCGTGAACTCGCGTTCCTGAATCACGCGCAGCAAGCGCGCCTGTGTTTCAGGCGGAATCGTGGTGATCTCATCCAGAAAGATCGAACCGCCGTCGGCGACTTCAAACAAACCTTTTTTGGCAGCGACCGCACCCGTGAACGCGCCTTTGGTGTGGCCGAAGAGTTCCGATTCGAGCAGTTCAGACGGGATGTTGCTGCAATTGACGGCGACGAATTGGCCGGCCTCGGCACGCGGGCTGGAAAAATGAATGGAGCGTGCGACGACCTCTTTGCCAGTACCCGATTCGCCCGTGATCAACACCGTCGAACGCGCGGGCGCAACCTGTTCGATCAGATCGAAGACTTCGCGCATCGGAGTCGAAGTGCCGACAATCTGGCTGCGATCCGCCGAAGTCTTCAAGGTGCGCCGCAACACGCGACGTTCTTCATCGCCCCGGCGGCGCGAAATCCCGGCGGCGACTGTTTTCAAAATTTGCTGATTGTCGAAAGGCTTGCGGATGCAATTGAAGGCGCCCAATTGCCAAGCCGCGATGGCCGTGTCGAAGGTCGCATAGGCCGTGATCATAATCACGACGGCTTCGCTATCCAGCTTCAGAATTTCTTCCAGCGTGCGCAAGCCGCCGATGCCGGGCATCGAAACGTCCAGCAAAACCGCGTCGTAAGTGCGCTCGTGCAAGCGCGCCAAGCCCTCTTCGCCGGTCTTGGCCAAATCCACGCGAAAGCCGTCGCCGGACAGCAGGCTTTCCAGCACGTCGCGCATCACTTCTTCATCGTCCACAACCAGGACATTGCCCTTTTTTGCCATAATCAAAAGGTAGCGTAATTTCGGCGAATGCGCCAATCAGCGGGAACCGAATGACGCGGCATTAGTAGCGCAACCTGCCGAGGTTGCGCCGCTGCATCAACTACAACCCCGATCGCAACTGAAGCCATTGTCGTAATCAAATGAAGCCGCGCAACCCCGGCGGGTTGCGCTACTCTGTCGCCAGCCGCCCGATCATTGACGGTTCATCGCGCCTCGGGCTGTTGACCGCCGTCGAGACCGGATAAGCTTCCAACTCGCCATCCGGGTAAGGCCGCAACAGCGGCAGCACCTGCGCGGGTTTGTTGGCCGGATCGAGCCACGCAGCTTCGTCTTCAGGCCGCAAGAGCGCCGCCATGCGATGGTGAAAGCTGCGGATCAGCGCGTTCGGCTCGACCGTGATGATCGTGCACGTTTGCAGCCGCGTGCCATCCAGCAGCTTGCATTCCTCCCACAAGCCGGCAAAGGCGAACAGCCTCGCGTCGCGCCGGTGGATGTATACCGGTTGCGCCGGTTTAGTACTTTTATCCCATTCGTAAAAGCCATCGGCGGGAATCAGACAGCGGCGTTTTTCGAGCGCGTATTTGAATGAAGGCTTTTCGGCCAGCGTCTCGGCCTTGGCGTTGATCATTTTGTTGCCCATAGCCGGGTCTTTGGCCCAGTACGGCACCAGCCCCCATTTGCAAAGCCGCACGTGCCGACCCGCGTTGAAATAAATCACCGGTACGTTTTGCGAAGGCGCGATGTTATAGCGGGGCGGGCCGAATTCAGCCTCGTCCGCCTCGACTTCAAAGCGTTCGGCGATCTCTGCCGCCGTGTGTTTGCGCGTGAATCTTCCACACATAGCTGTCAACTCATTTAGGTTTTGAAATTGCAACGTTGCGGCGTCAGCTTACCATTTTGGACACGGGCGCTGTAACTCGGGGCGGCAGGTGCGGCCAATTAGGGATTGTCCGCAGGCGTTGGTTGCGCAAAGCGTTCCAGGCAAGCCTGGCACAGGCAAGCGCAGTACTGCGTGCGCATGCGTTGCCGCGTAACCTCGTCGAGTTTGATCTTGAAACACCAGCAGCCGGTCAACGAAGCGCCGCATTGAAACGGCTCTCCACACGCTTCGCATGTGCTTGGCGCGCGACCTGAGGGCAAGATGAATTGGGTGAGTTCACGCAACATGATTGTTAGTGCAGTGGAAGCTGTTCGACAGGCATTCTCCATTCTCAATTCTTCATTCACTGGCAGGGAATCATCGTTGCCAGCGACCTCTTGCCGGGAATTGAGAATGAAGCATAGAGAATTGAGAATGCCTGGCCTTTGTCAAAGCTCAAGGCGTTCAGTTAGAAACGATAGCTTGCGCCGCCGCTGAATTGCGCTGGCGGTGTACGGAAGCCGCTCTCAAAGTAAACGCGGTTCAAGACGTTGTCCACCTTGCCATAAAAACGCCAACTGCGGTCGTTGCCCACCGGCAGCGTATAACTCGCGCCCAAATCCGCCTTGACCGGCCCGTCGAATTGGAACGCGCGCGACGGGAAGCCCAAGGCCAAAAAGTATCTGTTCGCCGCAAACAAGTCGAAGGTTACATCCATGCGTTTACCCACGCGGTGATTCATGTATGCCGAGAACTGCTGCGCCGAAATGCCGAACGCCGGGATGAAGCCCGCCACCGATGACGGCCGCCGCTGGTCGGAGTTGGTGTAGGTGTAACTGAACTGCACGTCGGTCGTGCGCGTGGGTTTGGCTTGCACCGAAAGCTCAACCCCGCGCGCCAGCCCTCCACCGGTGTTGCGGTAACCGCCGAAGCGCCCGAAAGGATCGGTCGCCGGATTGATGAAGCCGCTGAAATCGAAGAAGGTCACTTCCTGCAAGCGCGTGTAAAAATAGGTCGCGCTTGCCTTGACGCGGCCAGCCAGGAAACTTTGATCCACGCCGCCATCCACCGCAATCGAACGGTCGGGCCGCAAACGCGGGTCGCCATAGGCGCTGAAGCTGCCGCCGAAGAAGCCCGAGCCGAAGCGCTCATACAGCGACGGTGCGCGATAGCCGTTGCCGACGTGCGCGCGCAGCTTGGTGCCGCTGGTTTTGATGAAGTAGGCGATGGAGCCGTCGCCGGTGTACGCATTCGGCGGGGCCGGGAAACTCGCGTTGGTGAACACCGGCGCGCCGCCAAAAAAATCGGGCCGGGCAAGTTGAAAATGTTGCGCACGGAAGGCCAGCGAGATTTGCAAACGTTGGCCGAGCAGGCGCAGTTGATCTTGCACAAACAGCGCGTGGCTGCGCTGGCTGACTTTGGTGCGGGCGTTGACACGTTGCGCCGGATTCGGATTTTCATCTTCGGTCGGATTGTCGAAGGCTTCGCGCTCGAATTCATAACCGCCCGTGAATTGGTTCAAGCGATTCGCCAGCAGATCAAAGCGCGCGTTGACTGTATCAATGCGCGCGTCAAAGCCGCTGCGGTTGTTGAATTGCGGCTCAAAGCGCACGCCCTGCGGCCCATCGCGAAAGGCGCGCGCCGTCAGCAGGCTGTTGTAGCTCAGTTCGTAGCTCAACCGGCTGTTGAGCGCGTGATTGAAGCGCAATGCGCCGGAAAAATAGCCGGCTTGGCGGCGGTAATCAGGATCGTTCAAATCAGGGAAAAACGTGGCGTTGCCCAAATTGTAAGTCCGCCCCGTCTCAAACAGCCGCTGTTGCGCCAGCGCCAGCGGAATCGCTTTGATGATGCCGCTGGCGGGCAAATTGGCGGTGGGCGCATTGAAGGGGCTGTCATTGAGTTGGGCGAAAACTTTGCTGGCGTAAAGCCGCCCGCTCAGTGTGGCGGCAGGCGTCAGTTGATAGCGCGCGAAACCCTGCGCGCTGGTGTTGCGGGCTGCGTCATTGCCGTCCAAGCCGCTGGCAACATTGAGGTGCGCCAGCCCCGCGCTGTAAACAAACCGGTTTTCGTTGAAGCCGCCCGCCAGCGTGGCGCGCGTCCTGAACAGACCCAATTGGCCGCCTTCCAATTGCACCTGACCATGAGGCGCGCCGCCGCCTTCGTCTGAAACCACGTTGATGACGCCGCCGATGGCGTTGGTGCCGTAAAGAGACGAACCGGAGCCGCGCAGCACTTCGACACTGTTGGGATTGACAACGAGCAAATCGGAAATGAACGAGAGCGCGTCGCCCGCGATGGACGAAGCGTCGCGGAAGCGAAACCCATCAAGCAGGATTGCCGTGTCTTCATTGCGCAAGCCGCGCGTTTTGATCGCGGTGAAAGCCTGTGGCCCGCCGTTTTGTTGCACACGCAAACCGGGCGTCAAACGCAGGGCTTCGGCCAGCGAAAATTCGTTGCGCTGTTCGATCTCGGCGGCGCTGATGGTGCTGACCGATTTGCTGACTTCATCCACCGCTTGCGGCGTGCCGGTGGCGGTGACGATGACGCCGTCATTGATGCCGGCAGTGTTTAACTGCAGGTCGAGCTGGGTTGTTTTGCCTTCCACCGTCACGGTGTGAACGGCGCGCGCGAAGCCCGCCGCTTCGACCGTGAGCAAATATGCGCCGCTGCTGAGGCGCGCGAAATGATAGCCGCCCTGGCTGTCGGTGACCGCATTGACTCGGGCGTGGTTGGCGCGGGCATAGACGGTAATCGTCGCGTTGGTCACCGCCGCGCCTTGGGCATCGGTGACACGTCCGCTGAGTTCCAATCCGCCTTGCGCATAAAGCGCGACAGTTTGGAAAAACAGTACGAAAGCAAAGGTGCAGGGAAGTAAGTTGTGTAGGCGAGGGCGTCGTTCGATCAACGCCAGAATAGAAACAGGCGATCTCATGTGCCAATCCTTTCACTCGAAGGAGCATTCAAACTGCCAAACGAATCGGTCTCCTGACTTGCGGCTTCAAACCTACTTTCCCGTCTTCCCATCAGGCCAGCCGTGCGGTTTGGGGCCGCACAACCTAACACTAACAGTGACATCGTCACTACAAAGTTAAGGGATTTCGTATCCGCTTACAGTTGCGAGGACAGCGGTGGAATTGCACCACACTTCCCGGCATCCGTTGGCATTGCTCAGTTGTCAAAAGTGTAGCGCCGTCGGTGTGAGGGCGCCGTTGGAGTCATTCACCCTGAACGACGCCGACACCCTAGCATGGGCCGCGCCGATTCCAAAACATCCTCCCGCCCTGCCCCAAAACATACGGCGGCATCTCTGGCAACGGCCAGCCAGCGCGCGCGACAAAACGGAACCGCAGTGAGCGCCATCCGCTGCCACTTTTTTCAAACGACCCTTGGCCTGGCTGGATTGTCTAGTGTATAGTAACACTAGACAATTGACTTGACGGGTAAAGGAAAGGAGATCACGATGCAAATCACGATTGATCAGGCTGACGCGCGACCGATCTATCGGCAGGTGGCGGATGAGATCAGAGCCTTGATTGCGCAAGGCGAGCTGCGCGAAGGCGCACCGTTACCGCCCGTGCGGCAATTGGCGGCAGATCTCGGCGTCAATATGAACACGATTGCGACGGCTTACCGCGAGTTGCAAGACGCAGGATTGCTGGCCGTCAAACATGGCTCGGGCGCGTCGGTGACTTCGCGGCAGACGAGTGCGGAAAGCCGGCCCAGTACCGCTGATTTGCGCCGTGGCATACGCGCGGCGCTGACGCAGATGGTGCTGGCGGGTATGCGGCGCGGGGAAATTATGACGCTGATCGCGGACGAATTGCGCGCCCTGCTGCAAGGAGCGAAGTGATGCAATCAACACCGCTGGTCGCGCTCACAGTTGGAGTGTTTTGCCTGAGGCTGCTGTCGCACAGGCGATTCTGGCAGTTGCCGCTTAAACAGGGCGAAGCATGGTTTCTGACTACGCCAGTAGCGCCGGGTTTTTATCAAGGCGCGGGCAAAAGGCTGTTGCGACAATATCGTGGTTGGTTGTTGGCGCCGTTCGCGCTGGATGGGCTGACACTGCCGCTGCTGCTGTTGAGCGGCAGAGCGTTTTATCTTTTGCACGTGCAGGTGGCCACACAGGCGCTGACAGCGGTCTATTACAACCTGGTGTTTTATCAATTCGCCTATCGGGCCAAACCCTTTGCCGCGCCAAGTGCCGAGCCGCCCGTGACTGCGGCGCAATTGGTGATGGAGCCGCGCCGCTTGCGTGATCACACGAACCGGTTGCTCGAAGCAGCAGTGCTTGTCGGGCTGACGCTGTCAAGCGCGCTGCTCGGTGCTTGGTGGCGCGGCTCACAAGAGGCCACGCCCGCTTTCTGGGGCGTATTGTGGTTGCTGTATCTGCAAATCGGTTTGTGGCTGCTCAAACTGGTTTTTGTGCGCTGGCGTATCAAGCTGCCCTTGCGCCGGACGGAAGATTTTCGACGCTGGCGCGCAGCCTGGCTCGTTTACCACTTGCGGGTCTTTGATGCCATTCGGCTGTTGCTGGCCGTGTTGCTGGTGACGCTGGCGGTTGATCAAGCCTTCGGCGAGAGCTGGCAGATGGATTGGATGACGATCTTGCTGGCCCTGGCTGTTGTAATCATCGCCATCTATTGCGCGCGCGAAGGCCGCCGGGTGACAGCCGTACAACTCGAAGTGCAACCCATGACGCTGGCGCGCGAGTTTCCGCCCGCGCCCGTGGCTGAAGGACGTTTCTTTGCCAGCGGGTTGCTGTATTTCAACCCGGATAACCCGTTGGCGTTGGTACGTAGCCCGCAGGGGCTGGCCTTCAACCTGGCGCATCGCGCGACCTGTTTGTGGATCGTGTATTTGGCTGGTTTGATTTTACTTTTGGTGTGGCAAATCAGCCGCGCTTCAAACTGAAAAAATACGGAGAAAAAATTATGCAGAGAGTCATCAACCTAGTACTCCATCAAGCTGAAAATGAGGGATGTAGGGCGGGATTTAATCCCGCCCTACATCCCGGATGCGCTCTCAGCATCCATCACTTACAGCTTGATGGAGTACTAGGTGCGCTGAGCCTGTGCCTAATACTGCTGTGCGCTTCAGCAACCGCGCAAAACGCCGCCCCTAAGCTGCAACTCGAACCTTGCCGACTGGCGGGCTGGAATGAAGACGTGCGCTGCGGGCGTTATGAAGTTTTCGAAGACAGAAAGGCGCAAGCCGGGCGCAAAATTGCGTTGAAGATCGTGGTGTTGCCGGCGCTGAATGGCAAGGCGCTGCCCGATCCGATTTTTTACTTCACAGGCGGGCCGGGCGGCAGTTCGACTGAAACCATCGCACGCGCAGGCAAAACGTATCTGGCCAGCCTGCGCCGCGAACGCGATCTAGTGTTCGTAGACCAGCGCGGCACGGGCGGCTCCAATCCGTTGCCCTGCAATCTTTATCCTGACAAAAACGACATGGCAGCCTACTTCAGCGAAGTGTTATCGGTGGAACGAATGCGCGCCTGCCGCACGGAGTTGGAAAAAGTCGCGGATTTGAAACTCTATTCGACACCCACGGCGCTGGACGATTTGGATGAGGTGCGCGCGGCGCTCGGTTACGCGCAGATCAATTTGTACGGCGGGTCATACGGTTCGACGGCGGCGTTGGCCTATCTGCGTCAATATCCGCAACACGTGCGCACTGTCACGATTCTCGGCGTCGCGCCGCCCGATATGAAATTGCCGCTGCCCGCGCTCAAAGGCGTGCAGAACGCGGTGGAGCGCGTCTTTGCCGATTGCGCGGCGGAGGAAAAATGCCACGCCGCCTTTCCGAACCTCAAGGCCGAGTTGGCAACGGCGCTGCAACAGTTGGAAAAAGCTCCTGCGAAATTCGAGACAGTCAATCCATTCACGCGGCAACCGGCCCAAATCGCCATGTCGCGCTCGGCCTTTGCCGAAATGTTGCGCACGCTGCTCTATCAGCCCGCCACCTCGCGCTGGGTTCCGTTGTTGGTGCATCAGGCCGCAGCGGGCGAATTTGGTCTGTTCGCTTCTGTTGCCTATCAAAGCTTTCGTGGGATTGAAGACGTCATCGCGCGCGGCATGCATTTCTCGGTCGTGTGTGGCGAAGACCTGCCATTCATCACCGACGCCGATTTGGCGCGCGAGAAAGCAGGTTCGTTTTATGGCGCTGCTCGGGTGCAAGCCTATCGTAAGGTCTGCGAATTCTGGCCGCACGCGAACGTGTCCGCGAGTTTTACTACGCCCGTCAAATCGGACAAACCCGTCCTGCTGATTTCAGGCGAAGCCGATCCCGTCGCGCCGCCCTGGCTGGCCGCCGAAGCCGCAAAGCATTTGCCCAACGGTCGCCACTTGATGATTCCGCACACGGGCCATTTCTTCGCGTTTCCTTGCGTGGACAAACTGGTGGCCGAATTTGTGACGCAAGGATCGGCTAAAGAGCTGGACGCCGCCTGCGTCAGTGCAATTCGTCCGCAACCATTTATGACCGAAGAGCTGCTGAACGAGATGGCGCAGCAACAAACGGCCAGCAGCAAGCAACTGCCTGCGGCGAACGAAGAACGCTGGGAAGGCGTGCTGGAAGCCGGGCAGCAAAAGCTGCGCTTGATTTTGCGCCTGGCCAAAGCGGCGGACGGAAAACTGTCTGGCAAGCTCGACAGCCCGGATCAAGACGGGTTAAAAGACTTGCCGATTTCGACTCTGACGTTAAAAGAGGGCAAGCTGCGCTTTGAGATGAACCTGATCGGCGCGTCGTATGAAGGCAATGCCAACAGCGCTGGCACGGAGTTTATTGGTCAATGGCAACAAAGCGGCTTGAGCTTGCCCCTCACGTTCAAACGTCTGCCCGCCAGTAAATAATCAGTTTTGCTGGCGTCTGGCAGAGGGCCTGAAAGGAGGCAAATGATGACGGATGTTCCGAATTTGTACCGCGTGATTCTACAAGTGTCTGACTTGGATCAGGCAGCCAGGTTTTATGCTGATTTGCTAGGCATCACCGGCAGAAGTATTCGCGGCGGGCGCTACTATTTCGACTGCGGCCCCGTCATCCTCGCGCTGCTCGATCCCACCGGCGAAGGCGCGACGGCACAACCGGCTCCCGACAATATCTATTTTTCTGTGAAAGACCTTGACGCCGTTCACGAGCGCGCGCGCAAACTGGGTTGCCTGTTGACGGAAGAGGTTCACGGCGCGCGCGCGGGGGACATCGTCACGCGGCCTTGGGGCGAGCGCTCCTTCTATGTGCGCGACCCCTTCGGCAATCGCTTGTGCTTTGTCGCGGCGGAAACCATTTTCACAGGGCAATGAAAGACACACCTCAAACTTTTCGGATTGCGGTCTTACCCGGAGACGGCATCGGGCCGGAAGTGATGACCGCAGGCGTTCAGGTTTTGCGCGCCGTTGAAACCCGCTTGACCGGCGTGCAATTTGAATTGCAAGAATTTTCGGTCGGGGCTGGTGAGTATCTGAAAAGTGGCGACCCGCTGCCACCGGCAACTTTTGCGGCCATTAAACAGCACGACGCGATTCTGCTGGGAGCGATGGGCTTGCCCAATGTGCGCTGGCCGCACGGCGTGGAGATGACGCCGCAGATTGATTTGCGCGAACGGCTGGATTTGTATTGCGGCCTGCGTCCGGTGCGGCTCTATCATGCGCAAGACACGCCGCTCAAAAAATACGCCGCCGGTGAGATTGATCTGCTGCTCGTGCGCGAGAGCACCGAAGGGCTGTTTTCATCGCGCCTCAACCAGATTCCGGCAGGCGCGCGCGAGGCGACCGACACGCTGCGCGTCACGCGGCACGCCTCCGAGCGGCTGTTTCGCGCGGCCTTTCGTGAAGCGCGCCAGCGGCGCGGGTTGGTTGCGCTGATTGACAAAGCGAATGTGCTGCCTTCGATGGCGTACTTTCGCGGCATCTTTGACGAGATCAGCGCCGAGTTCCCGGATGTGCGCACCGAACGAATCTATGTGGATGCCGCCGCGCTGTATCTGGTGCAGCAGCCGCAGCGCTTTGACGTACTGGTCACGGAAAACATGTTTGGCGACATTCTTTCCGATCTGACCGGCGGGCTGGTCGGGGGGTTGGGCATGGCGCCGTCGGCGGATATTGGCGATCAATATGCTGTCTTTCAGCCCGCCCACGGCACCGCGCCCGACATCGCCGGGCAGGGTATTGCCAACCCGACCGCGACGATTCTTTCGGTTGGCATGATGCTGGATTGGTTCAAACACGAAGAAACGCGGCGTGGCGCGGCCATCATCCGGCGCGCAGTCGAACACGTCTTCGCCGATTCACACAATCGCACGCGCGACCTGGGCGGCACGCTCTCAACCGTGGAATTGGCCGGCCTCATTCAACAGGTCGTGCTTGAGGATTAAGGATGAGAAGAGACGTTCGCCTTTAAGCTTGATCCGCGCGAAGTCGCCGACAAAAGCAAACAAAACATCTTGCGGAAGACAGCCTGCCAAGTGGTTGCCGATGGCTGTCGAGAGGTTTTCATGTCCAAAATAAAACGCCGCGAATTTCTGTTGACCATGCCCGCGCTCACGCTGGCCGCGCAAGCGAGTTGGGCTGGCGCTGGGAATACGACCGTCTCCATTCAGGGCGAGCGGTTTTTCATCAACGGCCGCCCGACCTACGCAGGCCGTGCCTATCAAGGGATGAAAATCGAAGGATTGCTGATGAATGCGCGGCTGGTGCAAGGGATTTATGATGATTTGAATCCCGACACGCGCAATCGCTGGCAATATCCCGACACCGGCAAGTGGGACGCCGAACGCAATACGCGTGAATTCATCGCGGCCATGCCGGCCTGGCGCAAGCACGGTTTGCTGGCCTTCACGCTCAATTTGCAAGGCGGCAGCCCGCAAGGCTATTCCAAAGAACAGCCCTGGCATAACAGCGCCTTCGCGGCGGATGGTTCGTTGCGCGCGGATTACTTGCAACGCCTCGCCCGCATTCTTAACCGCGCCGATCTACTGGGCATGGTCGTGATTCTGGGTTATTTCTATTTCGGCCAGGATCAGCGCTTACGGGATGAAGCCGCTGTCAAACGCGCGGTCGTCAATGCGACAAACTGGTTGCACCAAAAGGGCTGGCGCAACGTGCTGGTCGAAGTGAACAACGAATGCAACATTCAGGCTTACGACCACGAAATCCTCAAAGCCGAACGCGTGCACGAACTCATCAATCTCGTCAAAGCCACCACCAGCAAAGGCCGCCGCTTCCTGGCGGGGACGAGTTATGGCGGCGGAGCTATCCCGACGACCAATGTCGTCCAGGTATCGGACTTCCTGCTGTTGCACGGCAACGGCGTCAAAGACCCCCAGCGCATTGCTGAAATGGTCGCGCTCACGCGCCGCGATCCGGCTTATCGTGCGATGCCGATCCTCTTCAATGAAGACGATCATTTTGCTTTCGATCAGCCCGTCAACAATCTAATGAAAGCCGTGAGCGCTTATGCTTCGTGGGGTTATTTCGATCCTGGGCAAAGCGATTACAGTGATGGCTATCAATGCCCGCCTGTGAATTGGGGCATCAACACTGAGCGCAAGCAGTCCTTTTTCAATCTGCTCAAGCAAATGACCGGCGCAGTTTAACCGCCGCTTCTGAACCAAGTGAGATCAGCATGAAAACGAGAAACTTATTTCGCTTTTGGCAGACAGTTGTGTTCACTGCCTGCCTGCTGGCGGCGCGCCCGTCGGGGCACCTTACGCCAGCCGAGGCGCAACGCCCGAACGCGCGCCCGAATATCATCATCATTATGTCCGACGACATGGGCTGGTCAGACATCGGTTGTTACGGTGGTGAGATCAATACGCCCAATCTGGATGGGCTGGCGGCAAATGGGTTGCGCTTCACGCAGTTTTACAACAATGCGCGCTGCTGCCCGACACGCGCCAGCTTGCTGACGGGTTTGTACCCGCATCAGGCCGGCATCGGACACATGATGGAAGATCGCAACCACGAAGGGTATCGCGGCGACTTGAACCGCAACTCGGTGACGATTGCCGAGGTTTTGAAGCCCGTCGGCTATGCCACGTATGCCGTCGGCAAATGGCACGTCACGCCCGGACTGAATAAAGAGACGTTGGCGAAAACGCACAACTGGCCGTTGCAACGCGGCTTTGATCGTTACTACGGCACGATTCACGGCGCGGGCAGTTACTACGACCCAAGCGCCCTGGTGCGCGACAACCAACTCATCACCGTTGCCAATGACACGGAATATCAGCCCTCGCAGTATTACTACACCAACGCCATCAGCGACCACGCGACGCGCTTTATCCGCGAGCACAAACAGGGGCAGCCTTTTTTTATGTACGTCGCCTATACCGCCGCCCATTGGCCGATGCACGCCCTGGAAAAGGACATTGCCAAATACAGGGGCAAATATGCGCAGGGTTACGGGCCAATTCGGCAGGCGCGGTATGAAAAAGCCAAGCGGCTGGGCTTGCTTGATCCGCACTGGCTGCTGTCAGAGCAGGCGCTGGATTGGGGCAAGGTTGACAACAAGGATTGGGAAGCACGCGGCATGGAAGTGTATGCCGCGATGATTGACAGCATGGATCAGGGCATCGGGCGCATCATTGCTGAGTTGAAACGGCAGGGACAATTCGACAATACCCTGATTTTCTTTTTGCAGGACAACGGCGGTTGCGCCGAATTGAACGGGCGGGCGACGACGCCGCGCAACCCGTACAAAACACGCCCGGAAAAAGCTGTGTATGCACCGATGGCGAAAGACGATCAGCAGTATAACTCCGCGCCGCAACAGACGCGCGCTGGCCGCGCCGTGCTGATGGGGCCGGGCGCATTGCCGGGGCCGGCTGACACCTTCATTGCCTATGGCAAAGGCTGGGCGAATGTTTCCAACACGCCTTTCCGCGAATATAAGCATTGGACGCACGAAGGCGGAATTGCGACACCCTTGATCGTGCATTGGCCCAACGGCATTGCGCGCGCGCAACGCAACAAGCTGGTGCAAACGCCAGGGCACTTGATTGATCTGATGGCGACGGCGGTGGATTTAAGCGGCGCGCCATATCCGACCGTCAGCAACGGCCAGCCAATTCACGCGCTGGAAGGCATCAGTTTGCAGCCCGTCTTCACCGGCAAGCCGCTCAAACGCGCGCAGCCGATTTGCTGGGAACACGAAGGCAATCGCGCCATCCGCGCCGGCCAGTGGAAACTCGTCGCCAAAGAAAATCAGCCGTGGGAACTCTATGACATCGAAGCCGACCGCACCGAACTGCATAACCTGGCGGCGCAACAACCCGACAGGGTGCAAGAACTCGCCGCACAATGGGAGACGTGGGCGGCGCGCGCCCACGTCTTGCCGCTGGGAACGTGGCGGGCGCAAGCGCGTTAGCAAGAGAGTCCGCTTGCTAAGCCCAAGACACATTTCTGAAATCAAGGCGCTGGCTGTTCTTGGTCAGCAAGTGCCTTTGACAATGCGCAAGATTTGCCAAGCCGAGGTTGCGGACAGTTTGCTATGCTGCGGCTATGTTCGCTCCTAACTACCGCGAAAACATCAACCAAGTCATCAAAGCGATCATCCGCCATCCGGGCGACGCTTGGACGACGCAGAATTTAGCGGGCCTTGCTGGGATTTCCCCGTTTCATTTTCATCGCATCTTTCGCACGCTGACGGGCGAGACGATGTTTGCCTTCTTGCAACGCCGCCGCCTGTTGCGCGCGCTTGAACTCATCAACGAAGACCGCTTCACATTGACTGAAATCGCGCTTGAGTGCGGCTTTGATTCCGGCTCTTCGTTATCGCGCGCATTCCGCAAACACCTGGGCTGCTCGCCCTCGCAATATCGGCGGCAACACTCCGCTTTGTTGTTGCCGCCCGCGCGCCCACGCTTGTCTGACGGGGCGCAGATGGCCGTCGCAATCAAAACGACGCCTGCTCGTGCCGCCGTCATTGTCGAACGCAAGGGCATGATCGAGCAGGATTTTACCCTGGCCGCCACCGCTGCCTTTCGTGTGCTCGTCGGCGAACTCAAACGCGTGAATGGCTGGCCCGCCATCCGCGAGCGCATTGGCATTTGTCCCGACGAAGCCAGTCTCGTGCCGGATGCCGAGGCGCGGTATCAGGCCGGCTTTATCTACGAAGGCCATTTGCCGCCGCTGCACGACGAAGTGTGGCACGTGACGATTCCGGGTGGGCGCTGGGCGATGTCGTTGCATCAAGGCGCGCACGAAACCTGTTGGCAAAGCTGGAACCGCATGTATCGTGACTGGCTGCCGGCATCGGGCCATCAATTGCGCGAGGTGGCGCCGTTTGAGATTTACCTCAACACTCGGAAGCAGGTCGCGCCTGAAGAATTGCGGACGGAAATTTGGATACCCATTTCATGAAACCACAACTCCTTCAAACAATTTTGTTGGGTGGCTTGGTGGCGGGTGCGTTGGATATTACCGCCGCCTCCATCAACAGCACTTTGCACGGCGGCGGGCCGGTGCGGGTCTTTCAATCGGTGGCTGGCGGCCTGTTGGGGCGCGACACGTTCCAAGGCGGCTGGAAGACGGCAGCGCTGGGGCTGGCGGTTCATTTTCTGATCGCGACGGTGTGGATGGCGCTGTATGCCGCCGCGAGTTTGAGGCTGCCTGTGTTGTCGCGCCAGGCGATGTTGTGCGGCCCGCTCTATGGCATCGTCGTGTACCTGGTGATGTATGGCGTCGTCTTGCCGCTCTCGGCGTATCACTCCAAATTCTTTAACCAGGCCAAGACGGCGCTGCTCACCGCCGTGCTGATTCACATATTCTGTGTCGGCTTGCCGATGGCGCTGGTGACGCGCTGGCGGTTGAAATGATCACGTTCCGGAGAAGGGAAAACCGATGACCAAAAGAATCACTGCGCTCGTCTTGTTGTTGTGCGCGTTTGCGCTCTCAGCCTTGTCACTCTGGGTGAAGGCGGAGGATGCCGTGCCCTATCCGGCGGGTTATCGTCAGTGGGTGCACGTGTCGAGCGCGTTGGTTGGCCCCCAAGCTCCCGGCTTCGCGGTGAACGGCGGGATTCACCATATTTATGCGAACGAAAAGGCGTTGGCAGGTTATCGCACCGGGCGCTTCCCGGATGGTTCGGTGTTGGTGGCTGATTTTCTGGAGACCAAAGAGAATAACGGCGTCACCACGGAAGCCGCGCGCAGGCGCATTGATGTGATGGTGAAAGACAGCCAACGTTATGCAGCGACGGGTGGCTGGGGCTTTGAGCAATTCCGGGGCGACAGCCAAACGGAGCGCCTGGTGACGGCGGAAGGCGCGGCCAAATGCTTCGCCTGCCACGCCAGCCAAAAAGAGACTGACGCCGTATTTAGTAAATTTCGGGAGTGAACGCGCTAGTACTCCATCAAGCTGAAAATGAGGGATGTAGGGCGGGATTTAATCCCGCCCTACATCCCGGATGCGCTCTCAGCATCCATCACTTACAGCTTGATGGAGTACTAGCCTGCCAACCGTAGCGCCGCCAGCCGCCGTTCCAGGAAGCGGCGCTCGCCGTCATTGGTCACCAAGGCCAAGGCCCGTTCGTAGCCGTGCGCGGCCTCTGCGAAAGAACCGGCGCGGCGCCAGAGATCAGCGCGCGCGGCGTGAAAGAGATGATATTCATCGAGTTCAGACGCCAGCGTGTCAAGCAACGCCAGCCCGGCTTGTGTGCCTTTGGCCATCGCCACGGCGACGGCGCGGTTGAGCGTGATGATGGGCGAAGGTTGCAGGCGCGCGAGCAAATCATAAAGCGCTACGATTTGCGCCCAGTCGGTTTCTTCCGCGCGTTTGACCTGACAATGCACGGCGGCAATGGCGGCCTGCACGGCGTAAGGGCCGGGGTCGTTGCGTAAGGCTTCCTCGACCAGCGGCAAGGCCTCGGCGATTTGGGTTTGATTCCAACGCGCACGATCCTGCTCTTCCAATAAAACAATCTCCCCCGCATCATCCAGACGTGCCGCGCGGCGCGCATCGTGCAATAACATCAAGGCGAGCAAGCCCGTGGCTTCCGCCTCTGGTCGCGGCGACAACAGATTGCGCAGCAGCAGTCCCAGCCGAAGGGCTTCGGCGCACAGATCGGCGCGCACGAGCGATGCGCCGTGCGTGGCGGCGTACCCTTCGTTGAAAATGAGGTAGAGCACCGTCAGCACGGCATCCAGCCGCACGGGCAGCTCGTGCGCTTCCGGTTCTTTGTAAGGGATGCCCGCGTCGCGAATTTTGCGTTTGGCGCGCACCAGACGTTGCGCCATGGTTTCGGTCGTGACCAAAAAAGCGCGCGCGATTTCATCCGTCTCCAAGCCGCCGAGCAAACGCAGCGTCAGGGCCACTTGCGCTTCGGGCGCCAGCGCCGGGTGGCAACAGGTAAAGATTAACCGCAAACGGTCATCCGGGATTTCGTTGGTGTCATAGTTTGGCGTCGCGCTCGCTGGTAGCAAACCGGAGGCGGCCAGCGCTTTCAGTTTTTCGGCGTGCCGGGTGCGGCTGCGCAAGCGGTCAATCGCTTTGTGCCGCGCCGTTTGAATGATCCACGCGCGCGGATATTCCGGCACACCGTCGCGTTGCCATTGGGTGACGGCGGCGGCAAAGGCTTCCTGGGCGGTTTCTTCGGCGAGATCAAAATCGCCGATCAGTTTGATCAAGGCGGCGACGATGCGCCCCCAATCGGAGCGATAGAGTTGGTCAATCGCGTGGGCGACTTCGGGTTGTGTGTAAAGATTCATAAGCAAGCAAATTTTTTTGGTGCGCTGTCGAATCCGCTGCCGGTCATTCGATCTACTTGCGAAGGACAACAAGGCAGGCAACAACCTGCCGAAAGGCTTCGTGCAAGCAGCGCAAAGGACGGTTCCATGAATAGCAAAGCGAATTACCGAGCAAGCGAATCTCCCTGTTATCAATGCGGTTCAAACGCGCGCGCGCAAGATCATTTTTGCCGCCGTTGTGGCGCCCGACGGCAAGTGACTGGCAATCATTCCGAACTGCCCGCTACGGCTTTATTGATGCCGACGCGCGATTTGGAGGAGACGGCGCGTTTTGTCACGGTGCCGCTTTCCGGCGAGCAAACTTATCATGCGATTTCAGGGCCGCTGGTCAAAGCTATAACCAGCAGCTTGCTGGCGCAACCCGTGGCGCGTAACAAAAAACGTTGGAGCAGAGGCTTGCTGGCCGCGCTCATTTCGCTGCCGGTCTGGTTGATGATCGTCCTGCTTTCGCCGCTGGACGCTTATGCCGCCGTGCGTGCGACGGTGGAGCAATGACGCGCAAAAAGAATCTTGCTGTAAAAAATTCGGTGAGACCACCTGGGAGCGCAGGCATCCTTGCCTGCTAAATAAAAAGTCGCGTAGCTTCCGCTTTTTCAACCGGGTGTTTGTGCCAGCAGGGATAAGGAACGCTGCGTAGCTTTTCTCCCAGCAGGCAGGGATGCCTGCGTTCCCAGGCGCGATCATCGGATTTTTTACGGGCGCAAAAATTTGGCGCGTGGTCGAATTCGGTCCGCGCCGTGCGACTTACTTGTGAAAACCCAAAATGGAGCATTCGCGATGAAATACATGCTGTTGATCTATCTGGCAGAAAACGCCATGACCGACGAAGAGCGCGCGCAATGTTACGTGAAATCGTCGCAACTGGCGCACGACCTGCACGCCGAGGGAAAGTTCCTGGCGACCGCGCCGCTACAACCCGTCACCAGCGCCAAAAGCCTGCGCGTGCGCGCAGGGAAAGCCTTCGTTACCGACGGCCCCTTTGCCGAGACGCGCGAACACCTCGGCGGATTCTATCTAATTGAAGCCCGCGATTTGGACGAAGCGCTCAGCGTTGCCGAACGCATTCCCGGCGCGCGCGTCGGCACGGTCGAAATCCGCCCGGTGCTGGCGCTGGAAGGCTTGCCGCCCCAGCAAGTGATTGATTAGACCTTATCGAGATGAAGCAACAAACGAACCACGGGGAACAGTGGGCGCACGGGGAACAAGCAAAATACCTATGGAGGCAAAGTTTCGGCGCGCAGGCGCAGTTTGTGTTTTCCCCTCTTCCCCCGTGTTTCCCGTGGCTCGTTCTTGATACCGATAATGTCTATTGAAAAAAATCTCGACGAGTCGTCGTTTCCGGCCCGCGCGGTTCGATTTACTGATGGAGGTCATATTATGAAATACATTTTGCTGGTGCATCATGACGAACAAGTGCTGGGCGAGTTGGGCGAAAGCGCGTTGGGGCAGATGCGGGATGAATCGGTGCAACTCGCCCAGCAACTTTACGCCCACGGGCAATATCTGGACGCGGCGCCGTTGCATCCGACGGCGACGGCGACTTGCGTGCGCGTGCGCGCGGGCCGGCGTTTCATCACCGATGGGCCGTTTGCCGAAACGCGCGAACAACTCGGCGGTTACTTTTTTATCAACGCTGACGGTCTTGACGAAGCGGTAAGCATCGCGGGTCGAATCCCCGGCGCGCGCATTGGCACGGTCGAGATTCGTCAGGTGATTGGTGACTGAACAATAACCAAAACAACCCAGCGAAAAGGAGTAAACCATGCGAATAAATTCTTATCTCAACTTCAACGGCAATTGCGAAGCGGCATTCAAATTCTACGAACAATGCTTCGGCGGCAAGCTCGAAATGATGCTGAGGCATGGCGCGGCTCCTGCCGCTGAACGAGTGCCCGCTGCTTGGCACGACAAAATCATGCACGCCAGTCTGAACGTCGGCGGCCAGTTGCTGCTGGGTTGCGACGCCCCGCCGGGATATTACGACGAACCCAAAGGCTATTACGTACAACTGGCGATTGACGACCCGGCGGAAGCCGAGCGCGTCTTTGGCACGCTCGCTGAAAACGGCAAAGTGACGATGCCATTTGCGCCAACCTTCTGGGCGCACCGTTTCGGGATGCTGCGCGATCAGTTCGGCATTCTGTGGATGGTCAACTGCGAAAAACCCGCTTAACCTGAAACCATTTCAACAGGGAGAAATTATGGCAATGCGAAAGCTCAAAATCATCGAACACATCTCGTTGGACGGTGTGATTCAGCACTCAAACGATAATGGCGATGACGGCGATTTCCCCTACAGCGACTGGACTGCGCCCTATCGAAGCCCCGCTGGCCGAGATGCAATCATTGCCGCGCAGGGCGAGAGCTTCGATCTGCTGCTGGGCCGTCGCACCTACGATATCTGGTCGGGCTTCTGGCCCAAGGCGCCGAGCAGTCCGATGGCGGACGGCCTCAATGCGGCAACGAAATATGTCGCTACCCACCGACCGGAAAGTCTTGCATGGGGCCCGTTCGAGAGCCTCGGCCCCGACATTGTCGAGGGCATTCGCCGCCTCAAATCGCAGAACGGCCCGGACCTTATCCTCTGGGGTAGCTCCACGCTGACCACGACGCTGCTCGAACATGGGCTGGCGGATGAAGTCCTGCTCGCCGTCTATCCGATCCTGTTGGGCACGGGGAAGCGCTTCTTTGTGGAGGGAACCCCGGCACGCTCATTCGAACTCGTCAGCACGCAAGCATTTCCGTCCGGCATCATCTTCAATACTTACACGGTCGCCGGGCCTTTGAAGACCGTATAGTTCGACGACGCGACCTCGTCAGTGAATACCGGAACGCCGTAGTCTAACAAGCGTGGCAGGCATGAAATCGGCATTCTGTGGATGGTCACGCGAAAAGGCTGCTTAACCTGAAACCATTTCAACCAGGAGAAATTATGGCTACGAAAATTTTTGTGAACCTGCCGGTCAAGGACCTGCAAAAATCCATCGAGTTTTACACCAAGCTCGGTTACACCTTCAATCCGCAATTCAGCGGCGAGACGGCGACATGCATGATTATCAGCGAAGACATTTACGCGATGTTGGGGACGCACGCAATACTCAAATCGTTCACGAAGAAAGAAATCTGTGACACGACGAAATACACCAGCGCGCTGATCAGCCTTTCATGCGAAAGCCGCGCGCAAGTGGATGAACTCGTCGCCAAGGCTATCGCGGCAGGCGGCTCGACTTCCAGCGAGCCGACGGATCACGGCTTTATGTACTCGCACGATTATGAAGACTTGGACGGCAATGGTTGGGGACTGTTCTGGATGGATCCGAGCGCGATTCAATAAAGCGGCTCGCTTACGCCCAGTGCTTCAGCACCACCAAGCCGTTTGCCCAAACGCGCGAACAACTCGGCGATTACTTTTTTGTCAACGCCGATATGCTTGACGAAGCCATCCACAGCGCCGGGCAAATTCCCGGCGCGCGCCTCGGCGTCGTCGAAATCAGGCCGATCATGTGAAGCTAAGGAGTCAGCATGAAACTGAGAGATTCATTGCTAGCCGAGTTTGAACACGAAGCGCAGACGACGCGCAGGCATTTGGAGCGGTTGCCGGATGACAAGCTGGACTGGCGGCCTCATCCAAAGTCGTTTGCGGCTCGGGCGCTGGTCTCGCACATCCTTGAATGCGTGCGTTGGGGCGAGGCGATCTTCAAGCAGGATGAATACGTCTTCGACCCGGCCACTTACAACCATTACCAGATAACGTCCGTCGCCGACTTGCTGCAAACCTTCGATGCGGACGCTGCCAACTGCCAACGCGCGCTGGCCGCTGTGACCGAAGCGGCGCTGACGCAAACCTGGCGCATGAAAGTGGGGGGCCGGACGGTGGTCGAACGAACTAAGATGGACGTTTTTCGGGACTTCACGCTGAGTCACCTGATTCATCATCGCGGGCAGTTGTCGGTTTACCTGCGCCTGCTGGATGTCGCCGTCCCCGGTTCGTATGGGCCGAGCGCCGACGAAAAATTCTGAAACTCCAACCGGAAGGGAAAACCCATGCAAAAAATTACGACGTTTCTATGGTTCGACAATCAAGCGGAGGAAGCCGCGAATTTCTATGTGTCGCTCTTCCGGAATTCCAAAATCATCAGCGTCGCACGGAATGGCGAAGGTGGCCCTGGCCCGGCGAGTTCGGCGTTGCTCGTGAAATTCCAACTCGAAGGGCTGGAATACCTCGCGCTCAATGGCGGCCCCATGTTCAAATTCAACGAAGCCGTTTCGCTGCATATCAGTTGCGAGACGCAGGCGGAGATTGACGAACTGTGGGAGAAGCTTTCTGAAGGCGGCGCAAAAGGCCGTTGCAGTTGGCTCAAAGACAAATACGGCCTGTCGTGGCAGATTGACGCGCGGGTGCTGGGCGCAATGTTGGGTGACAAAGACCCCGCGAAAGCCGGGCGCGTGATGCAGGCGATGCTGCAAATGGACAAGATTGACATCGCCAAATTGCAGCAGGCGTATGACGGACAATAGTAAATCGAACAACGGAGGAATTTATGCAAATCAAATTAGCCAGCGTCACGGTCGCCGATCAGGCACAGGCGCTGGAGTTTTATACAAGCAAGCTGGGCTTCGTGAAAAAAAACGATATTCCGATGGGGCCGTTCCGCTGGCTGACCGTCACCGCGCCCGAAGGCGTCGAAGGCGTTGAACTCGTGCTCGAACCGCTGGGTTTCCCACCCGCGCAAATTTATCAAAAAGCCTTGTTCGACGCGGGCATCCCGGCGACAGCCTTTATCACCAGTGACATTCAGGCGGAATACCAGCGGCTCAAAGACCTGGGCGTGACCTTTCGTGGCGAGCCTAAAAGTATGGGGCCGGTTACCGTCGTGGTTTTTGAAGACACCTGCGGCAATCTCATCAACCTGGTGCAAACCGACGGTTAATCAAGCAAGTGACCGGAAAGGAAAGAACCCATGCCCAGTACGCTCACGGCGCTCCAGTTTAGCCGCCAACTCAAAAGCTGCGGTACGGCAGAAGGCGTGAAAAAGAATCAGCGGTTTTTCAAAGGCGCTGAGTACGCCCCGGATAATCAGATGCTGGGCGTGCCACCGGGCCAGGTGTTTCAACTCGCCAAAGAGTTCAGCGCCTTGCCGCTGGCCGAGATCGAAAAGCTGCTGGAAAGTCCGTTTTACGAAGTCCGCCTGGGCGCCGTCAGCATCATGGATTTTCAGGCGCGCCAGAAAAAGACTGCGATCGCGCACCGGCAAGCGCTGTATGAGCTTTATCTGCGCCGCCACGACCGCATCAATAACTGGGATTTGGTGGATCGGGCCGCGCCCTATGTCGTCGGCGGCTGGCTGGCCGATCAACCGCGCACGGTGCTGGCGAAACTGGCGCGTTCAAAAAATCCCTGGGAACGCCGCACCGCCATCGTCAGCACCTACTATTTCATCCGCCAAGGCGAAGTGGCCGAGACCTTTCGCATTGCCGAATTGTTGCTGAAAGACCAACACGAATTGGTTCAAAAAGCGCTGGGCAGTTGGCTACGCGAAGCCGGCAAGCAGGATCGGCAGCGGCTGTTGGGTTTTCTCGACCGGCATGCCGCCGTGCTGCCGCGCCCGGCTTTGCGTTATGCCATCGAAAAGCTTGAGCCGCAGTTGCGCGCGCATTATCTTGGGCTGAAAGCTGCCAACCAATGACGCTTTCAATCAACTTGCTCGCCCCCGATTCTAATCGCGCTTCACTCCGTTAGGTGGGGAAGCGCTTGTTTCAAAACTATTTTGCCGTGAGGAGAAAACTATGCAAGCAACGCTACAAGACCCCCCTCTCTCGAATGCTCAAAAATGGACGAGCCGTATCCTCAGCGGTCTGCCCGCGCTTTTCCTGCTGGTAGATGGCGCAATGAAGTTGTTCAAACCCGCCCCTGTTGTTGAAGCGACAACGCGGCTCGGCTACCCCGCCAGCGTCATCGTGCCGCTGGGCCTCGTTCTGCTGCTTTGCACCATCATCTATCTGATTCCGCGCACGGCGTTGCTGGGCGCGATTTTGCTGACCGGTTATCTGGGCGGCGCCGTCAACACGCACGTGCGCATGGGCGAAGGCTGGTTTCCGATTCTGTTTCCCGTCGTGTTTGGCATCTTACTGTGGGGCGGGCTGTATCTGCGCGAGCGGCGCTTGACGGCGCTGCTCCCCTTGACGACGCCCGCGCCCGCCGCGTCCAAGAAAATGCTCTGGGGCGGTTATCTACTGAGCATTTTGCCTGCCTTGTTATTGTTTTTCAGCGCCGCGATGAAATTGCTGAAAAATCCGCAAGCCATCCAAGGGTTCGCGCAATTAGGTTATCCGGCACATGCCGCAACCAGCATTGGCATCCTCGAAGCGGCTTGCACGGTGCTTTATCTCATCCCGCGCACGTCCGTGTTAGGCGCGATTCTGCTGGCGGGGTATATGGGCGGCGCGACGGCGACGCATTTACGGGTCGGCGAACCCTTCTTCGTACAGGTTTTGGTCGGTGTGCTGCTCTGGGGCGGGCTGTATTTACGAGACGAACGCTTGCGTGCGCTGTTGCCGCTGCGAAGCTGAACCGGGGGCCAACTCAAAAAGAGAATTCGGTCGTCATAAAATGCAAGGCCGGAAGCTGACTAACAAGCAGTAGCTCCAAATAACTGAGATTGACAAAAAATTCAGGTAGTGGCTCAAAGATGAGAGGTCTTGCCGCGGATGAACGCTGGAAAACGCGGAGCAGTCCTGTTAGCCAATTGAATTGATCTGCGTCGGTCTGCGTTGATCTGCGTTGATCTGCGGCGTGGCCCTCTCCCCATTGAACCACTACCAAAATTCAATCCAAGGAGCTTCTGCGATAAGCAACCTAAGCTGTCCACGGTGCGGATTATCGCAAATCAAGCGTAACGGGCATACTCATTACGGCAAACAGAATTATCAGTGCAGAAATTATGCGTGGCAGTTTGTCGAGGTTTCGCAGCACAGCAGTGAGGCCGAGGGCGACTTGAGCCGGCAGTTATTGCTGGAACGCTTGTCGTTCTCTTTGGTTGGCGATGTTTGCCTAGCGGTTCCGGTTCCGTCTGGCCGGGCTGCCTGGCAAGACGGAAGTGAATTGATCCACGCGACTCAGTGGGCCGAAACTTCTTTGCCGACGGCAACTGCGGCTGACCATTCGGTACGCCGGTCATCCGGCAAGACGGCGCGCACGCGGTAAGCAAGCTGGCCTCTTTGCAGCGCGAGTTGCAGTTCACGATTAAGCAGCCCTTTGGCTTTTGGATTCTCACCTGCGGCAGCTTGCAGCTTGAAACAGTTGCCGCTTTGCGCGCGCACTTTTTGGCTCGCCCCTTCGCCTGTCACCGTTTGTAGCTCATAGCCCGTCGCACGCGGGTAACCGGCCCAGCACAACTTCCAGTTCGTAGACCAGGCGATTGTCTCGTTGGGCAAGTCCCGTACTTCGTCTTGCAAAGTCGCGGTGAGGCCGCTGATGGCGGGCAAGGGCGCAGTCTGGGCCTGCGGTGCGGAACGGCAGCCAGTCAGCAATAACAACAAGCCCGACAACAGGCCCGGCAACAGGCCCGGCAACAAGCCCGGCGACAGGCCCAACGCGCCGCGTCTCAGTTGGGAGCTGAGACGCGGCGCCTTGGCGGCGGTTGAAAGGGTTTTACGGCCTACCATTCGACCACACCGAATTCTTTGTTTTCGAGCATGATCTTGCGGTCGCCGATGATAGTGTTGGCGGGGAAGTCGCATTGTTGAACCACACTGCGCTGGCCGACCTGGCTGTTTGCGCCGATGCGCGAGCGGAAGAAGAGCGAGCGCGCGCCCAGCACGAAATTGGCCCCCGTGATGGTGTAATCCTCAAACTCAGTCGGCCCGCCGTGCACGATGCTGCGGAAGCCGTAGCTGCCTTTGTCCCCCAAATCCAGATGCGTGTGTTCCAGTGCGTGGAAGGTCACGCCATCTTCCATCAGCGCGATGCTGCCGACTTTGAAAGGCTCGCCTTCGTCGGCCCGCAACGAGATGCGCTGGCCCATCACGCTGTTGAGTTCGGCGGCGGTATTTTTCAAACGCACATCGCCGATGATGCGGTTGCGGAAGCTGGCATTGCGCGTGACCGTCCCGGCGAGCGTCGGCAGATTGGGATCGGGATTGAAATCCGAATGGCCGGGATCGAGGTTGATGCCGGTCAGCGTGTCGGGATCGCTGCTTTGCATCTTGGCGTATTGCTCGGCAAAGGCGAGGTTGACCTCGACCACGCCGTGCATGAATTCGCGGTCAGCCTCGGTGACGGGCGCGAGTTTGCCATTGGTCAAATTCACATCGGCGTTGGTGGCGATGTTTTTACCGGGCAGCACTTTCAACCCGGATGGAATGATGACGCCGGGGCCGACGCGGGCGAGCGCGCCGACCATCGCATCCATCTGCACCGTCGCGCCTTCGACCACGGCGTTAAAGCTGACGAAGGACGGGCAATGTTTCGCGTTCTCAGGGCATTTCCCGCCCACGCCAAGACTGGCGGGGAAGCTGCGGCGTGAACCAAAAGGCGAGACCGGATCGCTGACGCCACGGACAGTGCCGCCGTGCGCCACGATGGCCTCATCGCCCAGCGTGACCGAGCCGAGACTGGCGTCGAGCAAGGTGTTGTCTTGCACGTTGCTATCGTTGCCGATCGTGATGTAACGGTTGCCGCCGAACGAACCGGTGCGCAACGTGGCGAACGGGCCGACATAGACATGCTCGCCCAGCGAAATGTTCTGGCGGTAGTTGAGATTGGCCGTGGGGTCAATAAAGCTTAGCCCTGCTGCCTGACCGACGGTGCTGTACGCATGACTTGCGGCTTGCGTTGCGGCGGCTAGCAACAGCAAGACCAGCCAACGATGGTGCGAAATGTGTTTGTTCAACATTGGTTCTCCTGGTCGTGTTGGGGGAATAGCGGGCTTCCAATCCGCTACCGTGACTAGAGTGAAATATATTAGTGATGACTGGCTGCGCCGCCTACCCGCGCGGGTTGGCGGTTTAGAGCGATCAGGAAGAACAGACAGTCATCAAGCGTATGGAATGTTGCCGTGATATGGATTTGCCGGATAGAACCAAGTGAAGGAAAGGATGCATTGGCAAAATACACGTGCCCAGCAGGCATCGTCAATCAAATTTGTTGTTCGATTGGCAGGTTCAATCGGACGATTGAGTTATCTTCGCTCGCGCGGGGCCAAAACGAAAAAGCCGGGCAGCTTCTGGCGCCGCCCGGCCTTATCAACCTACCGTGAAGGCCTTACTTGAAGCTCACCTTCACCGTATTCGCGGCCTTGCCATCCACCTGTAGATTCAAGTCCACCAGCCCGCGCCCCGCCAGGCTGCGCGGCAAGGCGAGGTTGAGTTGATCCACGCCAATCAAACCCGGCGCAGGCCCGGCGTAGGAAACCGGCGCCGAAACGATGGGCAGGGGCAGGTTGGGGTTGCCGATGTCAACTTCGACATTGTCGAGCGAACTGCGATTGCGGAAGCCTGTGCCAAAGAGCACCAGCACGACCGTGTCCGTACTCGGCCCCAGATCAATCGGCAGCGGATTGAAGCGTTGTGCCGCCGGATCGAAGACCGCAATCGGTTCGAAGGTTTGCACGCCGTCCCGCACGCGCACCAGCACGCCCGCCGGTACGTCGCGCCCGTTGGCATTGGCCGTGAAGAGCGCGGGCGCGACCGCGACGATGTTAATCATCCCCAGCGCCAACCCGCCGTTGGCATTCTTGATCGTCACCATTGCCGTGCCGATGGCCGTTCCCCCCGGCACTAGATAGTTCACTTGGCCGGGCGAGACGAAGAAGAGCGGGGCCAAACGTTCGACGCCCGCGCTGTCTTTGATGGTCACGGTCGTGCCGCCCAAGGTCGTGGGCAGCGGCGTGATTTGGGGCGCTTGCGTAGTGCCCGCCAGCGCGGTGCCGAAGGCGGCGACGATGCTGTCCACCGTGATTTCACCTGTGAGGAAGCTGGCGGCGGAAACCTGCGCCAGCGCGGTTGCGGCGGCCTGGGTCACGGTGAAGGTTTGCCCCCCGATGGTCAGCGTGCCCGTGCGCGCCGCGCCCGTGTTGGCGGCGGCGGTGAAGTTCACGGTGCCGTTGCCCGTGCCGCTGGCTCCGCCAGTGATTGTCAACCAGGCGTCATTGCTCACAGCCATCCAGGCGCAGCCCGTGGGCGAGGTCACGGCGGTCATCCCCGTGCCGCCCGCCGCCGGGAAATTCTGGCTGGTCGGATTGAGGGTGTAGGTGCAATTGGCCGCTTGATTGACAGTGAAGGTTTGCCCGGCCACGGTGAGCGTGCCCGTCCGCGCCAAGCCTGGATTCGCGGCGACGGTGAAGGTAACAGGCCCGTTACCGGTGCCGGTCGCGCCCGTGTTGATGGTGATGAAGGCCGCGTTACTCGCCGCCGTCCACGGGCAACCCGCCACGCTGGTTACGTTGAGCGTGCCCGTGCCACCCGCCGCCGCGACGTTCTGTGACGTAGGGGCGATGGTATAGGTGCAGCCGGACGCTTGATTGACGGTGAAGGTTTGGCCTGCAATCGTCAATGTGCCAGTGCGGGCCGGGCCGGTGTTGGCGGCAGCCGTGAACGTCACGTTGCCATTGCCCGTGCCGGTCGCGCCGGTATTGATCGTCAGCCAGGCCGCATTGCTCGCCGCTGTCCAGGTGCATTCGCCCGCCGAAGCCGTCACCGCGACCGTGCCCGTGCCGCCCGCCGCCACGATGTTCTGCGAAATCGGATTGAGCGTGAACGCACAGCCAATGGCCTGATTCACCGTGAAGGTCAGCCCGGCAATGGTGAGCGTGCCAGTGCGCGCCAGGCCGGTGTTGGCTGCCACGGTGAACGTCACCGGGCCGTTGCCCGTGCCACTGGCGCCAGCGGTGACGGTAATCCAGGGCGCATTGCTGGCCGCCGTCCAGGCGCAGCCCGTGCCGCTGGTCACATTGACCGTGACACTGCCGCCCGCCGCCGCTATGTTTTGCGAGTTTGCGCTGAGCGCAAAGCTGCAACCATTCGCCTGATTGACGGTGAAGGTTTGCCCCGCGACGGTCAGCGTGCCAGTGCGTGCTGGCCCGGTGTTGGCTGCGGCGGTGAAGGCGACGTTGCCGTTGCCCGTCCCTGTTGTTCCCGCATTGATTGTCAACCAAGCGGCATTGCTCACGGCTGTCCAGGGGCAATTACTGCTTGAGGCCGTCACGCCCACGGTACCCGTGCCACCCACCGCCGCGATGTTTTGCGCAGCCGGATTGATCGTGAACGTACAGCCCGATGCCTGATTGACCGTGAAGGTTTGGCCCGCCACCGTCAGCGTCCCGCTGCGCGCCGCGCCGGTATTGGCGGCTGCGGTGAAAGCTACGTTGCCGTTGCCCGTGCCCGCCGCGCCCGCATTGATCGTCAGCCAGGGCGCATTGCTCGTGGCCGTCCACGGACAGGTATTGGCCGAAGCCGTGACCGCGACCGTCCCGCTGCCGCCGCCCGCCGCTACGTTCTGCGAGACCGGATTGATCGTGAAGGCGCAACCGGAGGCTTGATTGACCGTGAAGGTTTGGCCCGCGACCGTCAGTGTGCCGCTGCGCGCAATGCCACTGTTCGCCGCGACGGCGAACGCGACATTCCCGTTGCCGGTGCCCGTCGCGCCGGAACTGATCGTAACCCACGGCGCATTGCTGGTTGCTGTCCACGCGCAACTGCTGGCGTTGGCCGTGACGGCGACCGCGCCGTTGCCGCCCGGCGCGGCAAAATTCTGCGAGGGCGGATTGATGGTGAACGCGCACGCGCCGCCTGCCTGTTGAATGGTGAAGAGTTTGCCCGCAATCGTCAGGTTGCCCACGCGTTCAGGCCCGACGTTGGGTAAAACGGTAAACGTGACCGTGCCATTGCCCGTGCCCGACGCTCCGCTCGTAATCATAAACGCGGCGGGCGCATTGCTGACCGCCGTCCACGCGCAAGTGGCGGCTGATGCCGTGACCGTGATGGTGCCCGCCCCGCCGCTCGACGGGAACGATTGCGACATCGGATTGAGCGTAAAGCCGCATCCCACCGGCGTCGCTGTTGGCGAAGGTGTGGGTGTCGGCGTGGGCGTGGGTGTCGGAGTTGGCGTTGCTGTTGGGCTAGGCGTTGGCGTGGGAGTCGGCGTGGGAGTTGGCGTGGGAGTTGGCGTGGGAGTCGGAGTTGGCGTCGGTGTCGGTGTCGGTGTTGGAACCGGTGTCGGCGTGGGTGTTGGCGTCGGTACTGGTGTCGGTGTCGGCGTCGGCGTTGGCGTTGGCGCGACGGTGCAACCCGTGAAGTATTGGGCGCGAATCAGCAGATTAGGGCTGACGACGGTGCCGATATTGACCGAGAGCACAGAGAAATTGCTGCCATCCAACGAAACATAAGAGCGGGCCGCCGGTGCATCCACGTCAATCAACGCCGGTGATTGGCCGTTGGCGTAGGTGATGCGATAGCCGACGAGAAAATCGCCGGAGGTGATCGTCACTGGGGGCACTTCATAGCTGTTGAACTGATTTATCGTGCCGACGGTGGTGTCTATGGTTTGGAAACTGCTGTTGTTGATGTCGGCGTTTCCATCCGCATTCGCGCCCGCCAGAATCGTGATGGCCGTGCCCGCCGGAATGTTGTTTTGTGGCACGAACACGATTGAGACATTGCGCAACGTGGCCGGATAGCTGGTGGGCGTCAAGCGGTTGACATAATACACCGGCTGGCCCGGCAGACCGTTGAACAGCGTGAAATCGGGCTGGCCATCATCAATTGCGAGATCCGTCGCCGCGCCCGTGCAAATGGTGAACGCGGTGGTGACCTCGTCGGCGCAACCGGCTTTGACCAACGTTAGCGGGCCGGTCACCGCGCCCGCCGGAACAGTCGTCGTGATTTGCGTGTTGCTGTTGATGGTGAACGCGGCGTTCGCGTTATTGCTGAAGCGCACTGCCGTCACGCCGGCAAAATTGACGCCGGTAATCACGACGCTCTGGCCCACGCGACCCGACGGCGTAAAGGTGGTCACGACCGGGCAACCGTCGCCCGGCGTGAGCGTGAAGTTCGTATCCGAAATATCGAAAAAGATATTGCCGAGGGCTTCGATTTTGATGCGCGCCTGTGTGCTTAAAACGCCGTTGGGTACGCTGACAATTTGGCTGCCATCATTAGGCGTGCTGGCGCTGAGCACCGTCGTGAAGCTATTGCCGCCATCAGTCGAAAGCAGAATTCTGACGTTGGCCGCCAGCGCGTTCGTGCCGTTCACATTCCACGTAACCGTTTGCGTCGAACCGCCCGTCCAGGTCAGCGCCGTGTTGGGCGCGGTGACGTTGAACGGGCCGGTGTTACTGACGGTGAGCAGCATTGCGTCTTCGTTGACGCCGCCGCGTTGATCGCGCGCTGTCACGCGGAAGTTGAGCGTGCGCGCGATGCTGGGCAAAGCCTCCGCCGTTTGCAGCACATCGTTCGGCGCGGCAAAGCCCGTCGGCACTGTCGCGGGCGGCACATTCGCATTGTTCAAAATATAAGGCAGGCTCGGAAATGTCCGCGTGTTGTCGGTTGCCGGCGGAAAGGCGCGGAAGAGCGGGCGCGTCGTGGCCGCGCCATCCGCCACCTGATCGCCATAGGGCGGATTGGCGAAACTCGCGCCGCCCGCATCGAGTTGTTCCCAGACATAAGTGACTTTGTTGGCGTCCGCCGCGTCGGGATCGCTGCCCGCCGCCGTGAGCTTGAACGGCGTTTGTTTGGGAATCGTGAAATCCCCGCCCGCGCTGACGTTGGGCGGAGTGTTGCCCGTGTTGCTGAGCGTGGCGCACGTCCCATTGCTGGCGAGGTTCGTCAGGATTTCGCGGAAGCTGCCGTTGTGAAAACGCAGGTCGCGCACGAAGGCGATGTTGTCGGTCTGGCAAATGCTGACATACGACATGATCGTGCTGCCGGAACCCGCTTCCCAGCCGGTCAGACCGCTGCGATTGCTGCCCGCGCAACTGCCTGCCGTGCCGTTGAAGCTGTGGCGCGCGCCGAATTGGTGACCGAGTTCGTGCACGAAAACGCCCAAGGCGCTCGGTTCCGCCGCGCCACCGCTATCTCCCAGCCGCGTGGCGCCGCGCCCTTTTTGCGGCCCCAGCCCATCGCCAAAATCGGTGGTCAGGCAAACAACGCCGATGCCCGCGATGCCCTGGCCGCCAAACCCCGAACGCATGCCCAAGACATGGCCGATGTCGTAATTGGCCGCGCCGACCTGATCGCGCAAGATCGGGCGCACCTGATCCAGCATTGTGGATTCGCTGCTGTTGTCGAACGGATCGCTGCCCGCGTTAAAACCGCGTTCGGTGGTGTAGAGAATGTTGGTGTTGCTGACCAGCGTCAGGCGAATCGCCAACTCACGCTCATACACGACATTCGCTGCGTTCACCCAGGCATTGAGCGAAGCCACCGTGCCCGCATTGGTGCCGCCGCCAAAAGCATTGCAGTATTCCCACGTCGCCGCCAACGCCAGCCGGAAAGTGCGCAGTTGCCCGCCCACCGCCACGCGCGGCCCAGCGTGCGTCATGACTTCTGGCGAACCAGTCTCGGTCACGCCGCAACTGAATTCGCCCGCTTCGACGGGGCCGCCAGCTTGCGTCAGGTACACGCCGCTGGTTTGCGGCTCGGCGGCGATGCTGACGACTTCGCCATTGCCCAGAATCGTCGCGCTCAACCCGGCGGGCGACCAGGCGGCGCGCATCGTCATCCCCACGGCATTCGCACTGCCGTCGTCCATGGCTTCGCCGCGATAGCTTTTGATGGCGGGAAACTGCTTGGCCCAGGCCGCGTCCAGCAGCGGCGACTCTTGAATACGGAATCGCACGAACGATCCATCGGGCATGGGTAGTGAAAGGATGGCAGTGCTTTCTGAGAGTTGGCTCTGCGCTTCGAGCGGGGCGCTTTGCAGGATTTGCGACACGGCCAGTTCGTTGATGCGCAAGGCGCGCGCCTGGGTCGCCGGCGCCTGGGGTGTATGCCTGCGCGCGGTGCGTTGGCCGCTGGTGCGTTGATCAGGGTTGCCCGCGTTGTTTTCGAGCGGCTGCCAATAGGCGCTGGCCGTCATTTGAGACAAGCCCACAGGCGGTGCGGCTGCGCGGGCGCGTTGCACCACGGCGCTCACGCCCCAGCCCAGCGCACCAACGGAGAAGAACAGCAGTAAGGACGAAAGCACGCGGAAGCGTTGCCAGCCTGCAAAACGGCGCAGAGAGCGATAACGATTGCGATTCATAGTCGGATGAGTCCTTTGTGAAAACTGTGCCTGCACGTGGGATGCGCGAAGGGCGGAGTCAGGCTTGTTGGCAGCTCATTGCGAGGGGATGCGCTTGGCAATCAGCAGCTACGCTGGTTCCTTCGATTAAATACGCGGTCGTTTAATCCGGTTGACTGTCGGTGACAAATTCGCGGGAGAATTTGCCTGTCCGCATTGTAAAGAGATTTTTTGCTTGTTTGCGGTTGTGTTTTATACACGCCTTGCCTGTCCGCGTACAACTATAAAAATCACGGCGCGCGCACTAGATCGGATTGCAGAGCGGTGTACGGGCGGCGCGCTCCGGGGCAGTACCGCGCGCGTCAGCAAGCGGAGACTCAGGGTGTGCCGTATTACGCCAGCGT